>JAEOUK010000659.1 GCA_016839385.1 Promethearchaeota archaeon | reverse complement strand
TTAGATTTAGGTTGTGGAATAGGAGTAATTGGTGTTTCAATTGGAGTAATAAACTCAAATTTAGAAGTTCATTTCATTGATGTAAATTCTCGAGCGACTGATTTAGCTGAAAAAAACGCACAAAAATACGATTTGAAATCATATTCCATTTTTACTGGAGATATGAACAAAATTCTTAATGAAAATTCCATTTGTTATGATTCAATTTTATTCAATCCTCCTGTACGTTTAGGAAAAAAGATATATTATCAGCAAATACTTACCGCAACAAAATTTCTGAAACCAAACGGGTATATTCAAATCGTGATTAAGAAGAAGCTAGGTGCAGAAAGTGCCTATAATTACTTTTATAACAATTTAAATGAATCCTCATATAGTATGAGAATTGTAGGAAAGAACTCCGGCTATTGGATCTTTGAGATCAAGCAGATGAGCTAATAATTGACAAAATTTGAGATGAATAGATCTCATTGTTGGAGAATCGAAAATTTTTTTTTACATGCTATTTTAATCCCATTTGTTTCAGTTAACTTGTACAAATTAACTTTTCTTCTTTTGGTGGAAAATTTGGTAAAAGAAAAACCTAAAGTCGACATTTTATTGCATGAGATTGTTCCCAAGCATAAAATCTTAACGAAAGACGAAACTGAGGAGTTGTTGAAGAAATACAGTATCAAACTCCTTAACTTACCTAGAATATTTTCGGACGATCCAGTTGTTGAGATGATTGGAGCTAGGTATGGTGATGTGATCAAGATCATACGCCGATCGCAAACCATGGTAAAAGAGGTTGAATCCTATAGATTCGTTATGAAGGGAAAGCGGGTGAGATAATATGGCGATAACAATTGAAAAAGAAGATACCTGGGGAATTTTAAAGGCATTCTTCAAAGAGAAAGGACTTGTTCGACAACATTTAGACAGTTTCAACGATTTTATCGAAAATCAGATGCAAGAAATTGTGGATGATTCCGGTCAGATTATACCTGAAATTCCTGGATATAAGATTCGTTTTGGTCAAATAGGCGTTGAAACTCCCATAATACGTGAAGCTGATGGTGCAAAAAAGGAGATCACTCCAATGGAAGCAAGAATTAGAGAACTCAGTTATTCTGCAAATATCTATTTGGATATGACCCCTGTAACCATTGATGAGCGGATTCAAAGAGAAATTGATAACGAACCGATTAAAATGTATATTGGAAAACTCCCAATTATGTTAAAATCAATACGATGCCCTCTTTCAAATAATTCAGAAATTGAACTGATCAAAAAGGGAGAAGATTTCTTGGATCCCGGAGGTTACTTTATCATAAACGGAACGGAAAGAGTATTGGTTACTCAAGAAGATCTAGCTCCAAATCGAATTATGGTTGAAGAAACAAGTAAAAGTGCTTCAGCAACACATATAGCGAAAGTCTTTTCGACAACACAAGGATTTCGAGCTCCTGTTACAATTGAGCGTAGAAAAGATGGAAGTATAAAGGTTCAAATCCCGACTGTACCGGGTAGAATCCCTATAGCTATTTTGATGCGTGCACTTGGATTAGATTCAGATAAGAAAATTTTTGAAGCAATCTCTGATGATCCTGCAATTCGTAAGGAATTAATCCCGGTTGTGGATATCGCTTCCTCATTGCAATCAAGAGATAAGGAAGAAAGTCAGAGGAAAGCAATTGATTACTTAGGGAAACGCGTTGCTTATACTCAACCTACCGAATTTCGTATCAAACGTGCATTACAAGTATTAGATCGCTATTTACTCCCCCACATAGGGAATGAGAAGGAAGATCGAATTAAGAAAGCTTATTATTTGGGTCAAATGACTCAAAAAGTGCTAGAACTTGTATTAGGAAAAAGAAGAGCAGACGATAAAGATCATTACACAAACAAACGTCTAAAACTTGCAGGAGACTTATTTACACAATTATTCCGTGTAGCTTTTGTAAGTTTATGCCGTGATATTAAGTACCAGCTTGAACGGACTAATACTCGTGGTCGAAAACCCAATATTAAGACTGCTGTACGTGCCGATGTTATTTCTGAAAGAATTCGACATGCTTTAGCAACTGGTAACTGGGTTGGAGGAAAAGCTGGTGTTTCTCAATTATTGGATCGAACTAACTATATTTCCACATTAAGCCATCTGCGAAGAATTATTTCTCCTTTGAGCAGAAGTCAACCTCACTTTGAAGCACGTGACCTTCATCCAACTCAATGGGGTAAAATCTGCCCTGCTGAAACTCCAGAAGGTCCAAACTGTGGGTTGGTAAAAAATCTTAGCTTGACCGCCATAATCTCTGTTGCATGGAATGAGAAATATATGGAACAGATCCTTATTGATTTGGGTGTTATTCCTATCGAAGAAATTGCTGAATACACTAGTAAGGATGTAAAAATCTTTCTAAACGGTAAACTAGTAGGTGTACATCAAGATATTGAAACTTTGGTAGAAAACGTCCGAATGCGAAGACGCCGTGCTGAAATAAATAATACTGTAAACATTGCATATTATCATGCTTCCAAAGAAATTCAGATAAATTGTGATGCTGGTCGAGCTCGACGTCCTCTGTACGTAGTGAAAGATGGAGAATTGACAATTACCAAGGAAGATTATGCAAAAATCCGATCAAACGAATATTCCTGGTCAGATTTAGTCAAAAAAGGTGTAATCGAATATTTAGATGCAGAAGAAGAGGAAAATGCTTTGATTGCATTGGATTATGATCAACTTTCCACTGAACATACTCACATGGAAATTTCCCCAACCACTATCTTGGGAATCACTGCTTCCTTAATTCCATTCCCTGAGCATAACCAAAGTCCTCGTAATACTTATGAGGCTGGGATGGCAAAACAAGCACTTGGTATTTATGCAGCAAACTTTCACTTACGATTAGATACTCGCGGTCACATTCTACATTATCCTCAAGTTCCTATCGTTCAAACTACCCCGATGGATATTATTGGTTTTGGAAAACGTCCAGCGGGACAGAACTTTGTAATTGCAGTGATGACCTATCAAGGATTCAACATAGAAGATGCTCTTATTATCAATAAAGCATCCATTGAACGAGGTCTTGCACGAAGTACATTCTTTCGGACCTATGAAGGTGAGGAGAGAAAATATCCAGGAGGAGAAGTAGATCGTTTCCAAAAACCGGATAAAACGGTCAGAGGATATGCAAATGATGATGATTATAGATTTTTATCCGAAGATGGGATTATCGAACCAGAAAAGGAAGTAGTAGGTGGAAATGTACTGATAGGAAGGACATCCCCTCCTCGATTCATCAAATCCTATGATCAATTCGGTGTAGACCAACCAACTCGACGAGAAACCAGCATTCCAATTCGTCACAGCGAAAAAGGAACTGTAGACACCATTATTATCACTGAAACTATTGATGGTAACAAACTAGCAAAAATCAAGGTTCGTGATTTACGAATTCCAGAAATAGGTGATAAATTTGCTTCACGGCACGGACAAAAAGGGGTTATTGGAAGAATTCCTGCTCAAGAAGACATGCCATTCACTAAAGATGGAGTATCTCCTGATCTATTAATTAATCCGCACGCTATGCCTTCCCGTATGACCTTAGGTCAGATGTTTGAAGGTATCAGTGGCAAAATCGCCTGTTCCTTTGGAAAAATTCAAGATGCAACCGCATTTGAATGGACGGATATGGCTCAACTACAGGAAAAACTTGTAGAAGCTGGATTTGCATATTCTGGTAGGCATGCACTCTACAACGGGGTGAATGGTCGTAAATACGATGTAGGAATTTATCTTGGTGTTGTATATTACCAAAAATTGCATCATTTAGTCGCTGACAAAATTCATGCACGTGCTCGTGGACCTGTGCAGATCTTAACACGACAACCCACTGAAGGGCGTGCACGAGAGGGGGGGTTACGATTTGGTGAAATGGAACGAGATTGTCTAATCGGTCACGGTGCAACAATGTTATTGAAAGAACGCCTCTTAGATGAATCTGACAAAACAACTATTTTTGTTTGTGAAAAATGCGGATTATTAGCAATTCACGACAGAAATAAGGATAAATTCACCTGTCCGGTATGTGGAGATAAAGTAATGATCTCTCCTGTTACATGCAGTTATGCATTCAAGCTCCTGCTACAAGAAATGATGTCTTTGGGAATAGCTCCACGTTTGATTCTAAAAGAAAAATCCTAAAATCCTAAAATTTTTCATTTTCTTATTTTATTTTTAATTATCTTGAAAAAGAAAGAACTACGCAAAATTAAATCTACATCAACGAGCGAGATTAAAGAAGATTATCAAAATTTGGATGTTTCCATTATTTTAGTGGAACCACAAGGTCCGGTAAATATCGGAATGATTAGTCGTTCAATGAAGAATTTTGGATTTAAAAACTTGATTCTATTCAATCCTCAATGTGAAATAGGATCAGAGGCTCGGAAGTTTTCAATGCATGCATTAGATATACTCAAAAACGCACGCATAATAAAAACTTCCGAAAATGAGAAAAAAAAGGCATTAGAAAATCTATTTAATGAGTATAATTATGTGATTGGGACTTCTGCAAAGAATATACGATTCAATAACATGAAAAGAATCACTTATTACGTAGATGAACTCGATTTATCATCACTACAAATCGAAAAAACAAAAATAACATTTGTATTTGGACGGGAAGATACAGGTTTGTTCAATGAGGAATTAGATCTCTGTGATTTTGTAATAAAGATACCTGTAGACGATAATTATCCTGCATTGAACCTATCCCATGCAGTGTCAATTGTTCTATTTTCTATTTACAAAAAATTGCATACTATTGGTAAAGGAGATGTTATGCCCTCAAGCCAATCTGATCGAGAACAGTTGTATAAAATCATGAATGAGGTATTAAGGGAATTTGATTACACTCAAGAAGCTTCAAATAAGGTAATTCGAGCAATGAAAAACATCTTAGGACGCTCTTTTTCATCTCTAAAGGAAATTAACCTACTAATTTCGTTATTTTCGTCTATAATTAAAAATAAAAAAAAGGATTTTTAGATCGGTTAAAATGGTATATAACCACTTAGGGATGTATATAATGCTGGAATTAGGGTATATAAGAGGTATAACAAGAACAGTGAAAGTAACGCAATCCATACCGAATTACTCCACGTTTCATTTAAGAAGAGCTTCACGAAACACATGAACACCAGAAAAATAATGATACTAACCAATGCACCTAGGAAATTTGCAGCTCCACCTAAGAAAGCGAGCTGTCTTGCAGGCCAATTTACAACATCACCAATTATACCGAATACATAACTCAATACACTTTCAAGCAGAGGTATCAATAATACCATAACCAAAGCTAGCACAAAAATCATAATGATTTTATCTTTTGCTTTCGTTTTTGAGGAAATCCACCGGGTTGCAAGCCAGATAAATAATCCCAAAATCATAGTTGCGACAACAACCCAAAGAATAAAGAACAGAATTTCTTGGGTGCTACCAAATTGCATAATCATATTTTATCAACTCTTGACAGATCAATTCTGTAATTAAATATCAGTCAAGACGAATATAAAGTTTAAAGTTTTAAGCTAATAAATTAGGGAAACGTCTATAGAGTAGATCCTATTAAGAATAGATGGATGCTAAAACCAATACATAAGGACGCGACGATAATCATTATCACAGAAAAAGGAATAGATACATCCCGACCAAATTCAGTGTATATTACTAACGCAACTGCTGCTAGTACACCAAAAACGATCAATAACCACGCAAATACTAAAATCATAACTAAGAACTTTAAACTTAACTTTTAACTTTTTTGATACTTGTCTTTTTGACTAAGGATTAAGCATTAAGGGAATTTTTAACAATCATAAATTATTAATCGAACTGTAAATTCGATAAGCTACGTACAATTGAGAATGGTTAGACAAAAAAATGCATTTCTTAAAAGACCTGATTGATAATCCAAAAAATGAAAGTCCCATAGAGAATTTTCCCCATATCCACCGTAGATTTATACGATACTCCAAAGGGATCTTTGATGGACCGATGATCCGCATTAAATTCAGTAAGAGTAAAATAAATGTCGGATCTTCATTCGAATACGAAGATGTTTTAACTTTATTAGCGGTAAAATCCCTTCCAGAAGATTTTTCAGGAGAGTTCGCAGTATCTGGAAAAATAATTAGCGGAAAGGATTTTACGGGTACATTAAAAGAATTAGGCTTGGATTTGGATGCTCAAGCTAAGAAAGATAAAGAAACAAAACGAGTTCAAAATTATGTGTGCAATATTAATGCAAAAACTCCTGTGATGATGACTCGAAATAAAATGATTAAATTGATTGAGGATTTGCACCCCACGTGTTATTTGCTATTCACTTTTACAATATATGCGTGTTCAGAATGTTCATCTAGTATGAAGTTAAATCGACAGACTAAAATGTATACTTGTGAATCTTGTGGAGCAACAACCAAAAAGCCGACTATGGAATATAGTGTGAAAACAAAAACCACTCCTCCTCGACCAACGACAAAGCAAAAAGGGGCACCCGAATCAGATTCACAAAAAATTGCTGGTAAAATTAAGTTTTGCTCAGTGGTGTTAGCTAACACAAATGCATCTAGACAGGAATTACTTAGTGAGATAACTCCAGATTTCATTGATGAAATCCCCTCAAAAGCTAAATTGATTGAACTGGTGAATAGCTACCATATTACCAATTTAATTTTCCCACCACGTGAACTTATGAAAAATTCCAAATTATTCCGATATCGTACAATTAGAGAAGGAAGTTTGGAGAGAATTTTAAGTGTAGATTCGAATTCCTTTGAGAATGTGATCCAATTTAAGATATAAGAACTTCAATTTCCACTTTTTACTTTTTTACACCATTTCTGTAAAAACTCATTCTTAAAAGAAATGGTTCATTTAAAGATCCAATGCATGAGGAAGGCATAAATCACCAAACCGAGGATACTCGCGATTTGAGCTCATTTCATCCCAGAAAGCAACTCGATTGCACACTTGTCAACATTCTTACTGAAATTGGGGGAGAGAATTGTGTGAAGGTTGCGGAAGAATTGTATAATATAAATACTCCTGAGATTACGGATGAAGAATTAAGTGAAATCTGTGATATCAACAAAAATGTTGTCCGAAAAATCCTTTACATCTTATATGAAAATAAGTTGTCTGATTTCCGCAAGGAGAAGGAAAAGAAAAAAAATTGGTGGATTTATTATTGGAAAGACAATTTCGATAATCTACATTCATTTATTCGCCTAAAACGTGAACAAGTGTTGGAGAAACTCTCCCTACGCATGGAATATGAAGAAAATAATGTCTTCCACCGCTGTGTTAATGATGATTGCAGATATCTTGCCCCATTTGAAGAAGCTATGGAAATTGATTTTCGTTGTCCTCATTGCGAATCCAATCTCGATCATTTCGAAAACATGCCCGTTAAAGAATTCTTAATGGAACAAATTGCGTTTCTCAGAGAAAACATTAAAAATTGCATTTGAAATTTCCATTCATATACTAATTTTTATTAAAAAATATCTTTTCAGTTTAGTTGACTTGATATAGAGGAAAATCTAGGTTTTTAATCAGGATTACTAATCATAAAAAAAAGGAAATGATAATTAACCATTGGGTTTTGGATTTTTCACTAACTTTCTAAAATATCTGTTATTAAACCCTCGATCCGCCATTAATATTAAAAACATGATCAACACTCCAATTGGAATAATAATTAGAGCAAACCTCAGAATAAGGAATAATATATCATCAGGATAACCTACACTTGCGGAAAGATACCCCACATGGATAAATGGTTTATTAGTAGAGAAAAGGCTATGAGTAAAAATTTCCATCTTAGTCATTAATATGACAGTTATGTATATAAATTTGATATTGTTTTATTTGAAAAAATGATTTAGTATTTTCGATAGTTCTTAATTTTCTTTTCATATTCTTGGATTTTTTCCATCATATATGCATTCATGTTTTTTACCTCCGTGTTGGTTAGTTGTAGTGTTATAATAATATGTAACCAAGTTTTATATTTAAAGAAATTTGAGCCAACTAGCAGATTGGCTAATGCAGATGGTTATTTCGGAGAACGATCTGGCGAAAGAAACCAAAGTAATATCACATTGAAAAAGCTAAATGGTTAAACAATTCAACTACAACAACATCAAGAAAAACATCAAAACATTATGCAAATACATTAATAGACCTTTCATCTAGTTAATGATAATCTTATGCGTTGCGTAAGGTGCTTTTTATTATGGCAAAAATTGAATATAAAGTATCAGATCTTGTGATTGATGATGAATATGGGATCATCGATTCCAAGGCAACTGTCGAAGATGCTGCTAAAAGAATGAAGGAACTCAATGTTCCAGATCTTGTAGTTCTAGATGATAAGGATAATGTATTGGGAGTTGTAGGAGATTTCGATATTGTTCGAGAAGTCATTGCAGAAGGTAAAAATGCAAAAAAGGAATCAGTATTAGATCATTGCTATACAATTACTCCAGTTACAAGAGAAACTACAGTAGTTGAAGCATTTGAGCGTATGCGAGATTTACATGTTCCTGTTGTACCAGTTGTTGAAGATGGTAAACTTTTAGGTGTATGTACAATCCAGGACTGCTGGGCTTATATTCCAGATGAAAGACCTGATGAAGTAGGAGTTATTCCAGTAAAAAATCCCAAAAATGCGGAATTCTGGTTTGCTAGTATATGTGCAGTATTAGCATTTATTCTCGGAATTATGCTACCCATAGCTGGAATCACAGGATACTTCTGGGGTGACAGCACTTTTGTGGAATCAGTCGTACAAAAAATCACTCCTCCTGGTGAATACTTATTCTCTCTGTTCAATATTCGTGGAGAAACTAATTTTTTCTATCTATCCACATTAGCACGAACAAATGGAATTTGGTGGCTTGTAATTATTTTCAGCTATATCTTGTTAATAGTAGGAACATTGGGAATGTTTTCCATCGTGTATTCTGCCTACTCAGACATAAGACGTGTAAAGATTCATGGAGTGTTTAGATATGTAATTCCTCTAGTTACTGTGGGATTGATTATCTTACAATGGATCTTTTACAGCATCGGTTTGGCTGTTTCATCTACAACCTTTACAGCATCCGTACATGTGAGTGGATTGATTTTCTCAATTCTCTCTATTCTACTCATTCTTGCTGCTTTAGCACGGGATTGGGTATTTAAAGAACAGGATTTGGAGATGGTACACTAAGATGCCCCGAGGTGGCGGAGGAGGATTCCGTGGTGGTGGATTTTCTGGTGGATTCTCTGGAGGAGGATTCAGCGGCAGTAGCTTTCGCGGTTCAGCGGGAAGCTTTCGAGTAGGATCGGTTCGTTCAAGTGGACGTCCTTTTGGGAGAACTGGAGCTACTAGAACAGTGTCTCGTCCTTCAACAGGACCTTATCGACATACATATTATCGACCACATTCCCACTATTGGGGACATTACGGTCATTACTATCGTCCATGGTATTGGAGATGGTGGCATTATCCTCGATTTTGGGGATATTACTATAGACCGTGGTACTACTCTCCAGTATATATCGGGGGAGGATTGATATTACTGATAGTCCTACCCTTAATCCTATTACCTCTCTTTGGAGTAGCAATGTATATTCCATGGGGAGGAGGGATTAGCAGGGATGGATCTGTGAATTACCGATCAACTGAGACGCTTTATTTTAATGAATACTGGTATGAATATGAGGATATAGGAGCTGGAAAGGATATTGATTATGCTTTTTCTGCGTTCCCAGGACCTATTTCATGGGCAATATCTGATGTTCCCTTTGAAAATTTAGGGTATATAGACAGATATGGAGGTTTCTCCGACTCTGTATCAGTTGAAGGTAATGATGGGTATGAATATATCCAACTGTACTTGCGACCCGGATCTTGGATTAAGTATAATTATACTGCTACAAGTGCTATAGAATTCTTCATTGCAGATGCGCAAGACATGGAGATTTGGAATAATTGGGGTTCTCCAGTATTTTACAGACATTTGGATAGTACTACAGGGAGTGGTGGATTCAACATCACTACTTCAACAGGTGCACAAGATTACTATGTTGTTTGGTATAACGATGGGGTTTCATCAATTGGCGTAACTTTCGATGTAGATTTCTTTGATAATGATGCTCCAGATCTTTCATCAGCAGACGCTTATGGTATAAATGTAGATTCAGCCACAGGCACTTTCAATACTCCTAGTGATGGGAGATGGTATTTCTTTGTGTATTTCGATCCGATGTACTCCCCTGAACACCAAATGGATATTACATTTGATGTGACATACGAGTTAGGTAAAGAAGGTAATCTTGCTGCATGGGCAAATGTTCGTGGTTGGCTAATCTTCTTTGGTATTGTGGCTGGAGTTCTCATTATTATGGGAGTTATTAATCGTAGAAAACAAAAAGAGTTTAAAACCACCGCAAGTGACACTCCAAGAGCACAGACTCAATCTCAAACTGTCGTAGTTCAACAGCAAGCTCCATCAACTTATGAATGCCCGAGATGTCAAAGTCCAATGAAAGCAACAGACATTTATTGT
>JAEOUK010000658.1 GCA_016839385.1 Promethearchaeota archaeon | reverse complement strand
GAAATGACGGATAAAACAGAACGTGACCAAGTAATTCGCAGCATTTTTGAGGATTTAGTGGTAATTTTAACTCCAGTGATACCTCATTTATGTGAAGAAATCTATGAAGACTTGGGACTACGAAAAGATAAGAATGATTTTTGTTCAAATACACAGATTCCGAAAATTATAGTCACAGAGAAAGATAAGATTTTTGCCTTGCAAGCGAAATTCTTATCCCAATTAATTGCGGATATAGATCAAATTGTCAATTTGATTAAACAAGACTCTAAATCAATACATATCTATATCAATGAACCGTGGAAAAACACACTATATAAAATGGCTCATGGTCTATTCGAAAAGGAAGCAATTAATATAGGAAAAATCATGCAGGTGGCAAAACAAAATTCCGAATTACAGATATACATGAAATTTATTGCTCAAGAAACCAAGTTTATGCAAAATAATCCAACTAGTTTCCGGATGGAAATGCTAGCTCCCACTGATCAAGAGAATGCTATACAAGGTTATATGAAAATCTTAGAAAATCGATATAATAAGTCTATTAAGGTTTCCATTGCTGATAAAAAAGATATTTATGATCCTTTAAACAAGAGATTTAAAGCACGTCCTATGAAACCTGCAATCTTTATCGAGTAATCAATTTTTCATTTTTTTTTGTTTCAAAGCTTTTTAATTAATATATCACCCATATAAATTCATGAAAATTCATAAAGCAAATCGAAAAATTGCTCGAGTGTTTTCTTGGATTGCTCGAATTATTGGGCTGTTGCTTATTTCCATTATCATTTTTATTGCATTTGGTAATCTTTTTGGAGAAGAAGATCCAAATGCAGTAGGTGAACCTAATACTTCCGAAATGTATCCCACACTAATTGTAATTTCTTTTTGGATATCATTTTTTGTCATTGCATGGTTCAATGAATTAATAGGCTCGATAGGAACGATAATTTGGGCAATTATTTGGTGTTTTCCAATCTATTATACTTCAGGAAATAACGAAATGGGTATGTTTCTCATAATACCATCCCCGTTTCTCTTGGTAGGAATCATTTTTTTGGTTGCTAGGGTATTGGAGGAATCTTACCAAAGAAAAACAGCGTAGAACAATTACTTTAATTTCGCAAGTGTTTCTTCTCTTAGTTTTTTCAATTCATTTTTCAAAGAGAGTATATGTTTTGCTGCACTTTCGGAATAGTTATTAGTTTTCAATATTGCATCATAAATGGATTCTCGATGGATGTATCCAGCGATATGTAATGTTGTATCACCCAATGCTAAATCATCTTTCATACTAGCGTTGCAGGGGTATGCGTGGTGAGCTTTTGAGATAATTTCTTTCAGTTTCTTATTTATTCGGACCTTATTTCTAACCAATTCTCTACAAATATAAAATGTATTACCACATGGAGCAGTAGTTCTCATTTTACATTCTAATATTGTATTTTTTTCAATGATGAGTTCAATCTTGGGGTATCCAATCTGAAAATAGTCGATGAATTCGTTGATTCGTTCATGGCTTGGATTTTTTTTTAACGCACAAAATGGTCTGGGAAACGAAAATTCAATCCCAAAGGATTCAAATTCTTCACTTACTTGCAGTTCCAAACCTTTAGGAACCAATTCTCCAATTTCAACAGGTACTATCACTGCTTTGACTCCATGTTTGTGTGCAAATTCCGGAATGCCCATAAGTAGATCACCTTGCAAATTAATCGCGATAATTACATTTGTGGGAGGGATTACTTCAGGTAGATATTCCTCCGGGTCTTCTATCATAGCGGGAAGTTCTTCATAGTCAAACTGATGAACACCCACGATATTTTCTGAAAATGGTCCATAATCTTCTCTACAATCATCACAGTAGTGTTCCCCACACGATATACAAAACTTTTTGGCGCAAAGTAAATTTTCGATGAATCTCTCATCTTGTGGGAACGAATACATGAAAAAGATTTTGAACATCTCACTCATAGGTGTCATCTGGATAATTATACGGATTTAATATTAAATATAGAAAAACTAATAGCATTAAAATCCTTTAGTGATATAGAGCTTTATTCGTTTATCTGTAGAAAAAGGTTTCGAGGGTTTAAGGGAAAAATTCGCGATGACTGAATCACAAACACCAGAATTTGATATAACAACTTTGTTACGTCAAGCAGTGTATCAGCAGTTATTTCTCTCTAAAGATAAAATAATGGGTCGAATGCCTCAAAACGTAATGCAATTTAAAGATGTGGGTTTATTATTAGACAAATTCATTGATCGGATTTCTGAACACGTAGATCTTTTAAACCCAGAACATTTAGATACCTTTTTTAAGTTCTTTGAAAATAAGTTCAAAATGGATTTATCCCCAGTAAGAGAGCAAATTAAACGCAATTTCGAGAGAATGGGAGAACTTAATGGACAAGCTCTTATGGTCATCTATATGGTTTTAACAAAACTCCTCGAAAGCACCAGGGAACAAGCTTATAAAAGATATGGACTAAATCGTATCGAAAAGGAATATGAAAAGCATGCGAAGCAAGAATTCCATGATGTACGCGAAGATTTTCAACT
>JAEOUK010000657.1 GCA_016839385.1 Promethearchaeota archaeon | reverse complement strand
GAACAATGACCTTGCATCACCTTTTTTTACTGAATTTTCATCCATATTTTTATCGAGATTTGCAAGTTTGCACATTTCTTCAGCAATATATCCGACTAGACCACTATTTTTTGAGATTGTCCTTACCAAATCTGTATCTGAGGTTTGTAAAATCGATAGTAAATCCTCTAAAGCCATATTAAAAAAATTTTTTTCGTTTTGAGGCGGATAGACAAAATCTGCTTTAGCCAATATTCTGCGATCTTTGTATATTTTATAATGTTTGGCCATGAAAATGCGATTGTCCCCGTCTATCAGCAGAAAATTTCCACCAAGGAACATTTCGACAATGAATTTCCAAGGTTCTCCTGTTTTACTAGCTAGCTCGAATATTAAAATACGATCTAAATAATATTGGTAAACTCTCTGGATTCTTCGTCCCTTAAGGTATTTACGTAATGCAGTGCAGTATTGTGATGGTATTGGAGGTGTAGGATAATTGTAGGATGTGATATTCATTCTTTTCGAAGCATCTAGTATTACATCTTTCTTACCATCTTTCGTTCGGCATCGTATTTTGATAAGGTTATCAGAAATCTCATAAACATTATCAATAAATCCATCTTGAAGAATAGAATTCAATTCTTTAGCAATTACAAACACGTCCAAATTGGATACATTTTTCTTCGTTGATTCTTTCTTAGGCATTTTTCGCATTTAGTGTGAATTTATTAGATGTAATAAATTACAATATACTAATTTTATCATTTCAGCAAATAGGATCAGTATACCCACATGGCTCGTAGGATCAGAAATAAATCTAAACTAGCAGGAAAATATATTGTTAAAAGGAAAAAGACAAAAGTCGAACTGGAGAAAGACGCAATCACTAGACAAAAGGAAAAGTTTTATTGGGCGAAAGCAATAACAGGAGCAATTTCTGGATTCTTAGGTGTATTGTGGTTTGATTTAGTAGGATGGTGGATGTTAATCTACATGATACTAATGTGGTTTGGATTTCCATGGATTTTAAGTTTTGGATTATTCCGATTTAGATATGATAAAGAAAATTGGTCATGGAAAGAAATATTGAAAGAAGGAGCAGGTATATTTTTCTTAACATTTATGTTAGTAGCAACACTGGTTCACACAATCAAAACAGTTGGTTGGACAGCATTTGTTACTTAATCAATTTCAGATATACCATAAAGTCCATCAACAGATTTGTTAATATTCTTGATACAATTAGAAATTTTATTTAATTCTATATTTTCAGTGAAGTTCTCTTGTTGTTTCATATTAAGTTGAGTATTATCTAAAATCTTTTTTATATCTCGGATTTTTCTCAGTGAACCCGTTTGAGATATTTTATGAATGATTTTTCTTAGTTCACTGTATTGGTGTTGTATTTTTTCTGAAATATGATTGAATTGTGACAATTCTAACACTGGTACAAAACGTCCATCAATTATTTTTCCCGGAAGAGGAATGTCATTGATTAAAATGCTGCTTATCGATAAGTATTGGGAATTTACCATATATGATTGATATTTGTGTGTGATGTACAAGTTAATCAAATCTGAATTTAATATCGCACATAAAACCTCAGCGGAAAAAGGAAAATCTGAATCCCAGATCATCCCATATGCACCTACGAATAAAAAACCCGATGAATCAATTGCAGCGGTGATATTTTTGGAGGTTGCTTTTATGATGATTTTAGGGATCTTTTGAAATTGATTTATCATATTTTCAGTGAAAACACCATTTTCAATTTTATATTGAGGATTTTTAAAATTCTTTTTATCGAAAGTAATCGGAAGTTCAGAGAAAATAATGAATGGAGCAATATTTTTTGAAATTATAAATTTTAGATATTCCTGGCGCACTTTTCTGTCTTCAAAGAGATTCTCTTTTATCTGATGATAGTATTTGGATCGAGGTGTTCCACAGAAAATTGAGAGTTTCAGATCAATAAATTTACTGAATTTTGAAAAAAAACGTTCTAATTCTTTCACTTTGGAGTCTAAGATGAATGTAAATCGATAGTTTGGATCTTGATAGAAATTTTCATAATCCGAATTACTAAAGACTTTGTGCAAGAACGTGTATTCAAAGGATGGATCTCCTTCAGTTAATAGAAGAAAGATCTGTTTTTGCTGATATTGAGTGAATTTTGGTGGGCGTACGTAATAAATTTCATCTGAAGGATTGTATTGTGTAATTAATGTCAATAATTCTTTAGTATGTATCTTGGAGAAATCCAATTGATCAGTTGTCTTTCTAAATATGGTAATGATAGGGTAGGTAAAGGCGTGGAACAATTCATGACATCGAGATACATCAATAATTTCAAGTAAAACCGTATTTCGAAGTAATATAAATCTCAAATTCTTTGCATATTTTCGTATGAGGAACTTTTCAGGTGTAATATATCCTAAAATACCTCCTGATGTCAAAATTTTCAATCCTTTTTCAAAAAAACATACATATAAATCAAAATCAAATTTCGCAGAAAAAAAGTGCTCTCGTAAATAGGAATTATATTTTGAGTCGATTTTATGAACTCTAACATATGGAGGATTACCTATGATAATATTTGGACTAAATTCACAGTCAGATTTTAAAAAATCATCATGGATGAAATTATTGCGAATAATTTTCTTAATTTCAGAGAAGGAGCATTTACTATCCTCATTAAGAATAAACAGAGTAATAATGCTTAAAAATAAATTTCGGCTTAAATAATTTATTTTTTTGTCGATTTCATAGCAAAATAACCGAGATGTTATATTTTTTACATCAATTGTAGAAGGATGATCTTCTAAGTTAGATTTTAGGAGTGTGAAAAACATATCGATAATGAAATTACCTAATCCTGATGAAGGATCTAAAATAACAGGGATTTCTAATTTTTTTTGATGAAATTTGTAAAAATTCTCTAATGCTCGTAAATTTATAAAATGGCATACTCCTTTTGGGGTGAAATACCTCCCAGTTCTCTTTTGTGTTAATTCTTCATTTTGATATTTTTCCTCAATAATTATATTGAGAGAAGAAAGTAATGTCGCATAATCATTCTTATCAATAATTGCATGGTTTTTGATTTGATCAGGATTTTCTTTAAAAAAATCTCGAATTATTATAAGAAATTGCTTGAAATCATATGTTTTTTCATATAATGAGACTAATTCTTGTGGTCTAGAATTAATATCTAATGTGATGGTACACATTATCGTAAATATCCCTCACCGAATAATCGCTTATACCTGAAATTAATTCGATTTCGTTAGTCCAATAAGCTTCCAACAACCAGTGATCAAAATTGGCTCCATCTGCGAGATAAAATCTTTTCATAAACTCAGATTTTACAGATTTGATATCAACATACCCTTTTGGATTAAAAGATTTCAAATCCTGTAAAATGGTCTTAATTGCTGCAACAAAAGTTTCTCTGGTAATAACCGCATGATCTTCTTTGGAACCATTCGAAAATAATAAAGACTCTTGTTGAGATTCTTTTTCAGACGTTGAATTTATTAACTCAATATTTTCTTTATTATCTTTAGCAGTGTTTACTAAATCTTTGATTTTTTTGTTGATTTCCTTCAATGCTTTCGACATTGCTTTCTGGTTCGTTTGAAGCTTGGTGGTGATTTTGGATAGTTTTTGAATTTCCTTTTGAATGCTCTTTAGCTCTTGTTCGTCGATAGAATCAGTAGAACCTTGTTTTTTTTGAGAAACCATGGATAAATTACAAAGAGTAAATCTACGCTATATACCTTGTTTGGGTTTTTTTTAGACAGAAGGAGTTAATTTTTTTTTTTAAAAATTTGTTGACCTTTGTATTCTTTTCTGAGAAAATCGCGTACAGCAATTCGAATTGTTTCAGATCGATTAGGATAAATTTCTTGTTCTACTAATTTTTCAATTCCATCTAAATAAGCTTGAGGAATATTTAGTGTTACTAGTTTCACTATAGATCACTATCATGGAAATAGGAGTTAGAGAATTTCAAGGTAAATATTATTTGGGTGTTACTGGGGATGGTTTAATAACGTTCGACTTTTACTTGAATTCCCCAGAGGTATAAAGTAGCAAGTATAATGCCCAATAAAGAGATAAGAAGCACTGGAATATTCAATACTCCTTGTATTATTGCCATTACTCCAATAATGATTACTTCTCGGAACGAAGCAGGTTTTCCCCGTAATTCCATAGTGTTTGCCAATCCTACTAAAGTAAAAGTGTAAAACAATGTAATAAAGAGTGCTTTCATTAAAATTAAAAGAACATCTATAGCCGAACCCGTATCCACGTCGATTTCGATCATATTCCCATTAAATAAAAATGAAAGCACTAAACATACTCCACCAACAATTAAAGATCGTAGCGATGATTTGAACATGCTAGTTTTTTGATCAATTAAATGTTTGCGCGTATCTTCTTCTTGTTCAGCACGCTTGTTAGATTTTTTATATTTAGCCATAGGTTGTTACACTCTTAGATTTTTGAACGAGATTGGTAAGTAATTATAATAATTACAATAAATCCTGCTCCCACTACGGAGAATATTATATATGCAAGTATCTTCAAGTTGATAGGATATTCTTCGATATCGCCGGTCTCACCCTCACCCTTGTCAAACGAAATAACAACAATACCCGTAGTTTGAACCGTGGGATCTTTTCCTTCTTCATGGTTTCCAAATTCGACAGTAAGTTCAATAGTTTTATCAAAATCAATAGAAGTATCGTTGGTATAATCAAAATTTATTGTTTTACTAGGTAATTTAAATTCATAGTAACTATATGTATTTGATCCAGTTGAAACATTTGCAGCTCCCTCGAAATTTGTCTCCGAATCCTCAATATAATCTCCAGTATCATAATGTTGGTCTTCAATAAAGTAACTTCGGGTCAAGGAATTCGAGAAATTTCGTGTTTGAATCAATTTTGCATCAACAAAATCTTCAGGATCTGCATCTGTCACATTGGATAGGAGTAATTTTACATATTCATCATCATTATGATTCGCAACCCTTACTTCAACCAACACGAACAGGAAGGAAGAATTAAACATAATTTTTAGGCGTAAATCGGGATCTTCATTATCTGTAGTGTTTGAAGAAGACCAAGCTGCATCTTGCTTCCCATCTATAATAGGTAAGTTTCCAAGGGGAGCAGTTAGTTCTTCATCATCCCAACCAGCAACAAATATTGTAGAGTGGCTAAAAACTGCCACTGCGCATAAAGTTATGAGTATAATTACAGCAATAGTAGACTTCTTCCGTAGTTTCGACATTAACGCCAATCCATTCAAGGTTCGAATAATTAGTTAGGGATTATTGTGCTTGAATTTTAAAGGTATTGATACGATGATTTGCTATTCATCAGATTGAGACAACTTTCTATATTCGAATGATGGATCCCTTCTAAGATACAACGTTTCGTTAAGCGTTTATATGAAAATTTTTATGAAAAGAAAACAATTGCTTCTCAATACTTTTAGTCTAAACGTTGTTTAGAAGAAAAAAATAAAGGAAGTTTAAACACTGTCAGATTATGCGATTAGCGTAAGGTTCCACGCTCGTGGTGGACAAGGTGGTGTTACAGCTTCCCAGCTCTGTGTCGATTCCTTTGACGGTTTCGGCGTGAATCAGCCTAGATTTGGTGCTGAAAGAATGGGAAGCCCCACTGAAAGTTATGCCCGGCTTGGAAAGAATAAAAATTTAATCCGAACGAATGAGCAAGTGTACACTCCGAATTATGTAGGAGTATTGGACGATACATTGCTTGACGATATTGATGTTGCAAATGGTATGACTCCTGGAGGTTGGTTGATTGTAAATACCACTATGTCTTTTGATGAAATTCGATCAAAAGTCAGTCGAAAGGACATCAATTTTGCGAAATTAGATGCAACTCAACTAGCTTTAGATGTTTTGGGAAGAAATATCACCAATACTGTAATTTTGGGAGCATTGGTTAAGGTTTCTGGTATTTTTGACCTCGAACAGCTAAAAAATGCGATTTTCAAGACTTTCAAAGCTAGTATTGCAGAAAAAAATGCAAAAGTGGTTGAGTTAGCCTTTGAAAAGACCGAGATGCTTGATTTAGGATTTAAATTAAATTATGAGGCAGATACAAAAAAACCTTGGAGCCACACTGATCTCGGAAATCCAGGATACAAAGAACGGGACCTTGCGGGTGTGTGGTATACGCCTGGAGGTTCAGAAGTAGTGAAGACTGGATCATGGGGAGTTTCTGTAGCTCAATGGAACAAAGACCTATGTATTAATTGTCAAAGATGTTTCATGGTATGTCCAGATCTAGCCATTATTCGAGAGCTAGGTGAAGATGGTGAATATCACGTCGCTGGAGTAGATGAATATCACTGCAAGGGATGTGGTAATTGCTGGCTTATCTGTCCCAAGAATGCTCTTACAGAAAAAATGAAGAAGCAACAAACAACTGGAGGTAAAAAATAAATGTCAGTAGAACCAATGAGTCCGTTCTTTAAGGAAATAACCGAACGTAAGCAATTAGCCATGACGGGAAACTATGCAGTTGCAGGTGCAGTATCACAAACCGATCCAGATGTAATATGCGCTTTCCCAATCACTCCTCAAACACAATCTGTAGAAGGTTTGAGCGATGTTGTTAATCAAGGGTTTCTGAAGGCAGCATTTGTCAACGTGGAATCCGAACTGGCAGCAATATCTTACAGTACCGCTGCTTGTGCTGCAGGCGCACGAACCTTTACCGCAACTGCAAGTCAAGGATATCTCTTAATGTGTGAGGGATTACCTATGCCAGTTGGATGGAGATTACCATTAACTATGTTAATCTCAGCGCGTGCATTCAATTCCCCAAACCTAAGTATTTGGAATTCTTGGGAATTTACATTAATGGATTTCGGATGGAATGCAATAGTATCAGAAAACGTGCAAGAAACCTATGATTCCGCGATAATCGCATCAAAAATCGCTGAAGATTCATTATTTCCAACTATGTTTGTGCATGATGGATTTATTATATCTCACTCCGCTCAAAACTTTGAAGCATTAACACATGCAGAGGTTATAAAATATACTCCAAAGAGGAAGCGACATACTTTTAATCCAGACACACCTGGAACATGGGGTAGTATTGTCACTCCAACTTATTTCATGGAAGGTCGGCGTGGATTAGATAAAGCCAAAGAAGGTGTATTAAACACTATCGGAAAAGCCTATAAGGAATTTGGAAAAATATCAGGAAGACAATATGATCATGTCGAAGGTTTTAACTTAGACGCACCTTCCAAAACTGCATTCATAACCATGGGATCCATGTGTGGAAATATTATCAGCTGGATGGAAAATAACAAAGATTATGGATTAATTAAAATCCGAACTTGGAGACCTTTCCCATTTGAACAACTCCAAAAGATTATCGAGGATCACAATATTGAAAAACTAATTGTATTGGAAAAGGACGATTCTTTGAACAATGTCCTACCTCCTGTCGCATCCTCGATTGCAACAGCAACTTATCCTTTAGGAACCATCCTACGAAGTTTCGTTGTTGGATTAGGTGGACGTGATGTAACTAAGGATGAATTCACCGCTGCCGCAAAGAAGATGGAGAAAGTGAATGATATGAAAGGACGTCTTTATTATTATCTCGGAGTTCGAGAGACGAAAGATAAATTGGAGGAACTCTAAATGGCAGTAAAATCAAATATTATCGAGGTGGAAGATCTCTTAAAACGTCAAGAGCGACACACCGTATTGTATTTCAACTATGACAACGAGGCATTCATGAACACTGGGATTCAAGAAAGTGGTTCCACTCCATTTGCTTGTTCTACTACAACTGGTCCTGGTGGTAAGGAAATCAAGGGAAAAGTGGGAGTGAAACAAGATATCTTGAATCCAATGGCATTCTTAGGTACAAAATCATCATTCTTTGCGACTGCAAGTTTAGCCTATCCATTAGATTTCATGGGTAAAGTTATTGAAGCAATGAAAACTCCTGGCGGAGGATTTATCCAATCATTTTCACCTTGTCCCCGTGGATGGAGATCTGATGCACACGATTCTTATAAAATTGCGAAGTTAGGTACCGATTCTGGTTACTATCCATTGATTACTATTCGTGTAAAAGACGGAATTCCAAAGTGGAGTTATTCTCGACCCCTTAAATTCAATCGAGACAAATTCCTTGAATTTATCAAAACTATGGGCAAATATAGACACTTATTTAAGCCAAAATTTGAAGAGGATTTACTCAATGAACTTATTCAGCAAACAGAATCTCGATTGAATAATATGAAGTCGTTAGTTGAAAACATGGGTGCGGAGGCTCCTATGGATGTTTATAAGATGAATGTGAAGAAATTCACACCTCAAACTCATATGGCTCCTGGATATGGATTATGTCCTGGATGTGGTGCAGGGTCTATTATGCATCTACTCACTTTGGCAGCGACTCAAGTTGCTCAAAACAATGTTTTATATGTAAACAATACTTGCTGTTTGGAAGTAGCAACTAGTAAGGACAACTTCACATCTTGGAAAACTTCATGGATGCACCATCTGTTCGAATCTGGAGCTACTGTTGCTGATGCAGTGGCTACAACCTATCGAATGTTGCGATACAAAGGCCTATGGAATAAAGAAGTACCATATGTTATTCACCTTGCAGGTGATGGTTCTACATACGATATTGGATACCAATTCTTAAAATCTGCAATTGTGAGATCTTCTTCATTCACATTACAAAACAGATATTGCTCAGATGATTATTGCGAGTAATATTTTTTCTTTTTTATATAAATTTCTGCCATGTAAAGAAGTTTATATTATGTTCTGACAAAATCTCGTTGATTCTATACAATATTTTAGGTTCAAATTCCCAGATTTTTTTACGACTAAAAGAAGCACACATAACCTTCTTCATATTCAAGTTCTTTTGTAAAAGATATCCATAAAAGGCTACTTGGGGAACTGATGGCATAAAAGTGTTCTCAGGTTTATAATCCACAACATATATTGTATCGTTCACAATTCTAAGGAGATCAATATGACCAGTGACAATTTCAGGTGTCACCGGGGGATTTCCCCATATAGGAATTTCCATTGCTATTGATAAAGGATCTTGGTCCAAAATTTGGGATTGGATATCATGATGAGAAGGCTTGGGTTTCTGTGCATTTACATGAGCTGCGAATAAGTTCTTAGATATTCTCGTAAGGTCATGAATACTTAATGTTTCAATAATAAAACCCTCTCGAATTAGATCTTTTCCAATTTCTGCTACTTTCCCACGTTTGAGACGATTAAGACGAAACTGCGATATGCGTTGTACATTTCCATCATTAAAAAATTCTTTTGGATAATTCCCTTTTGCAATACTCTTCAAAAATTTATACATTGTTTTGATTTGGGAATGAGATTCTTGTTGTAGAGCCTCATGACGGTGTTTTACCCATTTATATGTATAACGAAATCCTTGATGATACATATCCTTTTCGATAACTTTCTCAAGAGAATCTCCAAAACAGTGAAGTACTACATCCCAATCAAACCCATATTGAACACAAATTTCCATTCGAGTTAATCCATTATTCTTTGCTTCCAGAATAGTTTCTTTAATATCCGAAGGGATTGATTCAAATGGGTTCATACGTATCTCAGTCATATTTAGTAAAGAATAATAAAATAAATTATTGTCACTGAGTTATTATAATAAAGCGTTTAAGAACAGAAAATTAATTAAAAGAATTTGTTTTTTTGTCGTGAGTATCATTTCAGAACCGTGGGAATTGAGATGCGATTCTTTGGGCTGCTACACGGAATACTTTTACAGTTTTCATCATATTTTGGATATTTTGAGCTGCTCCAACTAGAACAAATCTCCCTGCATTCGATACAACTATGTATCCATTTCCTGCACGCACAATAACTTCAGATAGGTTTTCATTAAATACAGTTTTAGTGACCATATTTGATGTAGAAGTTAATGCAGAAGCAATTCCACATAATGCATCCGAATCAATGGAGCGATTTATGGCTGCATACGCAATTTGATATCCTGAATCGGTTACCAATGCGATAGCTTCTATATCAGAATTTGACGTTACATATGCGATTTCGGGCTCTAATCTACCAATGTCTTCAGGCCCGATTCCTATATCTCCACCGAATTGCATTATTATGTTTCCTCGATTTTTTGTCTTATGATATGATTTAGGTTACGTGCTAAAAAAATTATGGTCATTTATACGCGCTTCAGAGTGGATCGCTTTCAGCATTGAGTTGTAAGGTTGACTCTCAGATCGTCTTGATATCATCATCAGCACATATACTTAATCATTTTCGATGCAACCTAAAAAATTATTTCCCCGTTCAGTTATGTAATATTCCTCTTGAGTTTGATAGATTAAATTGAGATTTGATAAAACTGGTAATCGTCCATTTATACATTCAGGAGGAACACCAGATAACAATCGAATCGATACTTTTGTAGTAGCCCCTCTCGAAATTGCTACTAATATTTGGATTCCCATTTCACCTAAAATGTACTTATAATTCATCAACTGTTCATTATCTTCAGATAGATTGGTCTCTTTTGTCATGAAATATCCCTATTCTATATGATCGACATTGACATCAGTAACACTCTCAATAGATGCAAATTTTTGCTGTATAAGTTCAACTGGAACAATCAATTTCGATTTTTCAATATATGATTCATATAAACAATATTTTTGCTCAACACATACTCCAGACATAAATAAATCATCTGGCAATCTGAGTTCCTTTGTTATTTCTCGAATTTGTTCAATTGTGTTAATTGAGAAATCAGTCAATTTTAGCTGAATTTTTACAACTTCACTGCCTGTCAATGGAAATATGTCAATTTTTAAAGCACGTGGTTTGGGGGAAAACACAATAAGAACATGAGTAAATTCTTCAGAATTGGTCCAAGTTTCCTTAAAAAATGAGTCAAACATCTTTTTTGGTAACGAGATATTTCCTAGAGTATTTTTTTCTACTACTTTACCCCAGCTTAGTTCTTTATCCCTCATGTTAATCATCCTTGTTCTTACTGCTTTTTTCTTTTGATATTTTTTTTAGTTTAGAAAACACTTCCTCTCCCAAATTCTCTAATCCAGACTCTTTTGACTCATCCAATGATTTAGTTTTTATTTTATTGCGTACAGATTTCTGGAGTTCTCTTGGTTTTGATAGCTCTGATGTATGAATCTGAATATCACTTTGCTTTGATGCAAAATTCATCAAATATTCTGGAAACGATGTAATAAATTGAATGTCATCGATCAGTAAAATTTGGGTTTCTCCTTTGTAATTGAATTCATCTATTATCTTTTTTTCTTTCAAAACATTAAGAATTTCTTTCAAATTCTTAACGGGTTCACTCTCGGTAGTAGTTAACATTCGATTTTTGGGTATCGGTCCAGCCCGGAGTTGCATCATTACATTATAGATTTCATGATTTGCTACCATTTTTACCAGTTCTTTTGAATCTTCAGTATTTTCTTTGTATTTATCAAAAAATTCTCCAACACGTTGAGTGAAAATATCCATCAAGTCCATAAGTTCTGGTTTTTCTTGAATCAAGGTTATT
>JAEOUK010000656.1 GCA_016839385.1 Promethearchaeota archaeon | reverse complement strand
GATTGAATCTTGTTCTGGTGTACGGGCATTCAGTATTTTATTGAATGCATCTATTTGGTCAGTTGTATTTGGAAATAATCTCGTTTGGATTGAATCATTTATCATAGAAATTAATAGTTCTCCATCATTCCGTGGTAAAAAATTCCTTAGTTGGGTGAATTTTTCGATTAATCGATCTCTAGCTCCTGGGATATTTTCTACGTCCCTTTCCGCAAGAAATTCAATAGAATTAGTCAATCCATTTTGAAGTTTTTCTAAAATCTCATTCCAAACCGATATCGACATATTTTACTCCCAAACAGATTCTATTTTCTCCAAAGCACCAATTATTGGTTTTAGGATGGATTTATCATAAATATTTGGTGATTTAACACCTTTACGAGAAGCCCAAGCGAGAGATTTATTCGCTTCGAGATCGACTATTAACTCGCTTGTGATATAGGGTTGTAAATCCCGAGTCCACCAGTAAAATCGTAACCATTTCCTGTTGGGATTAGCTTCCTTATAAATAATAGCTATTGCTTTCCAATCTCCAACATACATTTGAGTAGTTATTCCTGCTACGGGTAAGTAAAAAGCGATAGGAAGATTTTTTACAAACCTTAACGGGAGTTTCTCGGAATTGTAATCGAATAACGGCATTCCGTTTACAATTACAAAGAGTTCCCCGCAAACTTGATTTTCACATTCATAAAACTTCTTTCGTTTCTTTAAAGTTTTTCCACACACGGGACACTTTCGATCTGTGAACGTATAATTTAAGAAATCGGTATCATTTAAATCGGGATCCGCAGGTGTTTCCCCTTTACCGATCCAATTGAATTCTTCGTCGAAATTTTCATCAATTAGTTCAAGTGCTTTGATAGTGTTCCTTAGAACAGCTTTATCACGAATTTTAATCATGCCCCAATGAATTCGCGCTATATCTTTGAACCAAGATAACCGAACATATTTGCTATTAGGAAAATCCGGAGAGTGACAGAGTAAAGCTGCTATCATCATCTTTGGAGTTTGATGAGCAATTACACCTTGTTCACAAATTTCATACTTTTCATTGAGTTTGGTATTCCTCATAAACCATTCACCTGGAGTAATCGATAATTCTGATGGTTTTTCTTCTTCTTTTTTCTTCTCTTTTACAATTTTCTTGCATTTTGGGCATTCATAGAGACTTCCAGGAACAAGGGGGCGAAGTTCAGTATCACAATTTGGACATTTTTTCAACCTACATCTTCCTCCTCAAATTCGATAACTTCACGTTCTAAATCAAGATTAAGAAGTTTAAGTTCTTTTTCAGAATGATCATGAATGAAATCATTTGAGTTTTTAAGTTTCTGACGTATTTCAATCAGTGAATTGCGAATATAAAGTGAAGTTTCTTCTTCATTTTCAGTAAGTTGTTCAATAAATGTGAAATATGAAATTTTTTGTTTTCTCCCAGAATAAAAACTCCGAATATCTTCAATTTGAGAATGAATATCAAAGAAAGAGGTTTTTAAGTTTAATAATTGAGTTAAAAGAGTTTTCCATTCATTATAAATTTCAGATTTTTCAGGAGGTTCAAATTTCATTGGTAAGTTCCGAGATTTTGAGACGATGTAATCGAAAATATCAGTTATTTTGGGATTGTTTGCTGCTTTCTTAATTTTCTGCACAAAATTTGCATTTAGGATTTCTGTATAAAAAATTCTAAGATATTTATCGATGGTTTGCTCGATTTCCAAGGTTTTTAGTTCGATATCAACTATAAAACGCTCTAAACGAAGGGAAAGATACGGATTTCCTAAGAAAAATAGGATTTCATATAATTCATCATCCAAAGCGAAATCTTCATCGAATTTATGGACTAATGCGTGAGTAATATTACTAGTTTCGCATGGAATTCCTCGCAATTTCTTAAGAGCATCATTAATTTTTTTTAATGTTACTATGGGAAAATATGGTTTTATCACTCTAAGCAATCCCTCTGCTGAAAACATTACCTTATCTTCCTCCATATAGACTTCATTTGAGAGCAGTTTTATATTAAAATCATCTGGAGTTTGTTCGAACACGTTAAAACTGGTGACATTTTTCACAAGGTTATATACAAATAGTTCTTCAATGACATCTTCAGGAAGGGATTGTTTTAAATCCTTAACAGTTAAAGAATTGGAACCGATTCTGTCAATGCGTTCAAATCCATCTATGATCGCTTCATCCTCTAGATTTAAAAACACGTGGACTCTAACTAAATACATATAAAGTAGGATATATCGAATAATTGGATCATCAAAAACTGATTCCAACATTGTACGATCGATTTCTGGATCTAATGTTCGATGGGTTTCCATTTGTGATTTTTCCTTTTGTTGATTGGATAGATTAGTTTATTTTCCGAAAGAAAGAGCAGTGAGATCAATTATGCTCAGAAATTAAATATTATAAAGAAATAGAATCATACGACTTAAATTTTTCGGTTTTTCTCGCATTAGATAAATCGAAAAACTTATTTGGAACTGAGGATTTTGCTAAATAGAAATTTACCTTTTTCTATGTATTATTAAATTAGGATTTTGTGAGATTAATGGGAAGACGGAAAAGGAAGAAAGTAGTATATAAGCCAGTAAGACGTTTACCACGAGTATTTAGCTGTCCAAATTGTGGGCATAAGACAATAAAAACTCGTATTGAGAAAGATAAATCCAAAGCTATGGTAATTTGTGGATTTTGTGGGTTGGAACAGGAAGTTGAAGCGTCCCAAATTACTGAACCTGTAGACGCGTTTGGAGATTTCATAGATATTTATTTTAAAGGTCAAGAATATAATCGGTTACTTAAACGTGCTCAAAGATTAGAAGACAAACAAAACTTTTCGGAATTAGCACTTGTTTATGAGATTCTAAGTGAAATTTGTAAAGATAACAGCACTGAAGCTCTAAAAGAATATGAAGTAAATCATTTAGATGAGGATTTAGAGAACGCACAAAAATGGAAAGGGCAAAGTGATGAATACTTTAGACTTTCTCGTGATATCTATCAAAAATTAGATCTTAAGGAACTTGAAGACGGAATTGATGATGATATTTATGAAGATGTAGAAGATCAGCAATATTCTGACGGAAAGACGAGTAAAAAACCCAAACGTGGAAGAGATTTAGACGAAATTCTTGATGATAAAGGATTTCTCGAATTATAACTTAAATAAAAATTATTTTTTACTATTTCTGGTATTAAATTTATAGGGATTGTATCTTTCTAAATTTATAATAACTGTTTAAGGTGGATTTTTTGACACTTGATACTGCAGATGTCGTGAAAAAAGTTGAGCAAACACTTCAAGAAAGTTTATATCAAACTACTAGGATAGTAAATGCTCCACATTCGAATTGTTGTGATGTTATTGCTACATCTGCTGATCATACAAAATCTCTGGTCACTAAAGTAGTTGAAAATATAGATACTCCTAGTAAAGATCTTCTTTTGGAATTAATGCTCTTGGGATATTTTTTACGAGCTACTCCATTACTTCTTGGAAATTCAAATCGAAGAGCAGAGCTGGAAAATAATACCATATATTTTCGAATGGATGGTCATATTATTGCATTAAATTTGAATACCTTCGTGCAAGTAATTAAAAACCACGTCCATCCACAGAAAATTGCACAACGAGGAGGATACATGTACCAGATAGATGGAGAGAAATTGAAGAATTTACGAGAAGAAAACAATATTTCACGTAAAATCTTTTCGGATGAATTGAATCTGTCAATTAAAACAATTGCTGAATATGAGAGACATAAATTTGTCAATAGTCAAGTGCATCATGTAGAAATGATGGAACAGTTACTTCAAACTGAACTCAAACAACCTGTAAAAATATTCAATTTACCAAAAAAGAATAAGAAAATTGAACAAAATCGACCTTCATCTAACCAGAACAATGCAGAAATCGCTCATGAGATAGCAGAAAAGCTATCCAATCTGAATATTTTTCAATTTTGGACGAATAATAGCCCATTTGATGTGTTTTTAGTAATCCCGGGTAAAGAAACTCAAATTCAAGCAGTTTCGGGGATTTTTTCAAGTATTCATGTGGAAACTTTATCAAGATTATGTCAAATAGCCCAAATAGTGAAAATACGGAATAACTTAGGGGCGGTTAGTGCAATTGTGGAAGATCGCCAAGATGCAAAGGAATGTAAAAAAGTGGGAGTTATCCCGATTGAGAGTAAAAAACTCATATCAGCCTCTGAACCACAAGAAATTGTTAAAATTCTCTCGAATCGGTAGGATTACTGATGAGAAAAATAATGGGTATTGATGAAGCGGGAAGAGGTCCTGTTCTGGGAGGTCTTTTCATTGGAGGAGTAGTTTTTTTAGAAGATTCTATATTACTACTAGAATCTAGTGAGGTGAATGATTCCAAAAAGCTTTCTCCCTCTAAACGCGAGGAGTTATTTACATTTATTACAGAAAATTGCTCATCTTATTCAATAGAAGAAATCACTAATGAGTATATTGATAAAAACAAACAGCAAAATGGGAGTTTGAATGATTTAGAGTTAAAAAAGATGGGGCAAATGATTATCAACCATTCTCCTGATGAAGTTTATATAGATGCTCTAGGTCAAAATCTTGTCAAATTCAAGAAAAACTTATTGGATTATATCAGTACAGAAGTAAAATCAACTCCAACCATCATAACAGAACACAAAGCTGATGAAAAGTTCAAAATTGTTGGCGCAGCTTCAATATTAGCAAAAGTTCAAAGGGATCATGCACTCGAATCTTACAAGGCTAATTATTTGGAATATGGTGATTTTGGATCGGGATATCCATCAGATGAAAAAACTATTGAATTTCTACGGACATATATAAAGAAAAACAAGAGACTTCCAAAAATTGCACGCAAATCATGGAAAACTAGTATAAATTTAATGAATGAATTAATTTTTCAGAAAAAGCTGGATGGATTTTTCTAAGAATTTATTGAAAATAACGTGCGATAATCATTAGATGATCCCTGGAATACGGAGATAAATTAATTTTCTCCAAAATTTCAAATCCAGTGCTCTCCAATTTTTGAATTTGATCTTCAAATATTTCTTGAATAGATTTCGCTACATCAATACTTTTTGCTTTGATTGCATGTATCAAAATTCCCCCATCTGTTAGAAATTTCTTACAATTTTGAATTGCGATATCAGTTAAATTAGGTTGCGCTATATCCACGTAGACTACGTCTATTTGTTCGAATATAAATTTCGCATATATTTCTGGAAAATTAGCGTCCGCTAAAATAGGAATTACATTTCCTCTATCTGTACAATTCTGGATTAATTCTCTAATACTTCTAGGAGCAAATTCGATAGCATAAATGGTTCCTGTAGTTATATCAGATACATGAGAAACTGTGGTACCAGATGAAGCACCGAGATACAAGATTGTAGTATTCTGATTTATATAGATATTTCGAGCATTATTCATTATTACAGCAGCTAATTTACTCCGATAGGGATTCCATTCACGATATTCGGTATCTCCTTCGGTAATTAGTCGTTCCCCATACACTAGATGTCCTTTATCGGCATTTTTTGTATATAATCGATATTGGTCTCCATACCCCGTGAAATAGATACCTTCAAATTTTTGATGTTGTCTTATTTTCATCTACGATTTCCTTCCTTGTTTCTTTACACCTGATTTATATTTTGATTTCGACATATGATATGCTTTTTTCCGTGCAATTTCCTTCTTTTTTTTCGAACTGAATTCAATATCTTTTTTCTTTTTTTCTTTTTTTGGAGGATCGGGGAATTTTTCTTTTATTTCTTTGATTTTGAGCTCGAGATTTTCCAAAATTTTGTCTCCAATAAATTCTCCTTTAAAGTAATCAAGTTTAGCACAGATGCTGATTTTGCCTGATAAAAGACGAGAAATTTTACCGCGTTGCCAATATTTTGCAGAACGTATCAATGCCCAAGTATAGATCACACCATGCTTTGGAGAATCAGTTTTTTTTCTCAATGCTCGAAATAGGGCTTTTTCCGCTCCAAGAACTTGAATTGTAGAGGAGGGCATTTTTGCTAGTTGTTCCAATCCTACCGCATGTGTGATAAGTTTTCCTGTTAGATGAGCACCTAAAACCGCATAAAGATTAGGTGTAAGTTCTTGAAGTATGGAATTTACAGATTTCTCTAATTGATTGTGGAATACTATCAATTCTAAAATATTCTTACTTAATTTTCGTATCGCTTCAAGTTGAGATGAGGTTAGATCCCCTCCCATAGAATTTTTTGCTTGTAAATCAATTTCTTTTGCATATTCATCTTTTATTTGCAAATCTTTGACTAAACTTTCAGATGTGATATCATTACGGTTTTCATAGGTTGAAACTATTTTTGCGTATAATTCTATGTCATTTACCAATTTATCAGTCAATTCAGGAAAATGACTACCGTACCACTCACGGAGTTGAATAGCGTAGGTATTGATGAATTTCGTGGTGTTTTCTAGCACTCCTACTGCATTAATTATATGAATATCACTATTTTGACCACTTTCACGAACCAAATCTCGGGACATTCTCTTGGCATTCGTGCGGGAGATTTTAATCAGATCTTGAGTTGTGAATGCATATCCGTTATTTCTTAAAATTTGGAGCATGTTCTCTCGATTAGTAAAAAAAACTGAATCTATACTAGAAACTGAGATATCACCATTAAAAACAGGTTCAAGAAGGTGATACATTTCCTTGCTCTCTGTTACTAATTCAATTTTTTTCAAATTTAAACTCTCAACAAACTCATGGAAAGAAGGAATCTCATTTAACTGAGTGTCATAATGTAAAAACAACAGTAGATCCTCATTATTTAGAGTTGTTGAAAGAAATTTCTCTAAAAGCACTCCCTTTTGATCAATTGCCATCAATCCAATTGGCGTTTCAAGTATATAGGCTTTCATCCTAGAACCACGATAATTCTAATAACTATAGAGCATTTATCATACCATAAAAAACTCTGGATAGACAGATGACTAATCCATTACATATATTATTAGCGGGTTTGAACTTTAAAAGTCCGTTGATATTAGCATCAGGAATATTAGGTGTTTCTGCCTCTACCATGCATATTCTTGCAGATTATGGGATGGGAGGAATAACTACTAAATCCATTGGACCGGCTAAAAGAAAAGGTTATCCAAATCCTTCTATAATTGGATTAGGAAATGAAACTTTTTTAAATGCTGTGGGACTTGCTAATCCTGGAATTGAGAAATTTTCCCATGAAATAACTGAAATTAAGAAAAAAGAAGGATTAGTAGTGATTGTGAGTGTTTTTGGGGAAACTCCCAAAGATTTTGCTAGAGTAGCATCAATAGCAGAAAAAGCAGGAGCGGATGCAATAGAAATCAATATTTCTTGTCCTCATGCAGAAGTATCTTCTATTGGAGTAGATCCAAAAATAACAAATGACTATGTCCGCGCAGTAAGAAAAGCGATCTCATGTCCATTGCTCGTGAAACTAACCCCAAATGTTACAGATATCGTTTCAATAGGAAAATCTGCAGAAAATGCTGGAGCGGATGCTTTAGTTGCTATTAACACAGTTAGTGGTTTAGCAATTGACTATAAAACTCACCGTCCAATTCTTGCACATGGGATTGGAGGATTATCTGGTAAAGCAATTAAACCGATAGGAGTTAAACATGTTTATAGTTTGTACAAAGCGATTTCCATCCCGATAATCGGATGTGGAGGAATTTTTGATTATACGGATGTATTAGAGTATTTTCTTGCAGGAGCAAGCGCTGTTCAATTAGGATCTTGCTTATATTATGGATACGAAATCATCACAAAAATTAATAACAATTTAATTCGCTATTTGGAAGAACATAAATTCAAAAATATCTCTGAATTGACGGGGTTAGCCCATAAATATAAGGAGATTGATTTTAATGACTAATGAAGAAAATCTGTCTATAGATAAACCTTATACTACTGAAATTAAGGAAATAATTCATGAAACTCCTTTGATAAAAACGGTAATTGTGAGTTTTGTTATCAATGGAAAAATTCCAAAAATTATTCCTGGGCAATATATAATCGTATGGATACCTGGAGTGGACGAAATCCCTATGGCTGTTTCATATATTTTTGATAACGGTGATTTTGGATTTACAGTTAAAAAAGTAGGAGTCGCTACTGCAGCACTTCACAAAATGAAAGTAGGAGATATAATTGGAATTCGTGGACCTTATGGGAATGGATATCAATTAAAAGAGGGGTTTAGCGTTATTGTGGGAGGAGGCATTGGTAACGCTTCAATTCGTTTATTAATTTATCAAGCACTTAAAAAAAAACCGCATCATTTACTTACAATTATTGGCGCTCGGACTGCTGAGGAGTTATTATATCTGAAAGAACTACAAGAGGT
>JAEOUK010000655.1 GCA_016839385.1 Promethearchaeota archaeon | reverse complement strand
TCCTTGCCTTATATAAAGTAGTTACTAGACGGTCATTTGCATTATATTTAAAGGTATATTTCACTATTTTTTAAAAATGCCTTATTGGTAAAGTATTTTCATATTAAAAATTGGTTACTCATTAATAACCATGTTAAGAAGATTTTTATCTTTAAATATTACTTTCTATGTAAAGGTTTTCTCAAAATTTGTGACAAATTTACAAAGATGATTTATATGTGCTTTTAACACAGTTAAAAAACGTGCCAATGTCCAGCATTAAAGTAGTGGACACTAAATCGAAGTGAAAAAAATGGAAGAATGTTATAAAAATAGATGGCTTGGTTTTACGCTTGTATTAATTGGAGCAATTTTAGGAATTGGCGTGAATGCGTTTATCTTCTTCACCCAATATAATACAATGATTTCTGCCCAGCTTATCCAATACCCTATGCGAACTAATTGGATGATTATTACGTATCTCCTCCCCGTTTGGGCTGGTATGAGTGTGATAGCAGGATTGTTGTACATCATAGCCCTATATGGATTCAATTGGAATACGAAGAATGCGTACAAGTTTGCAGTGATTGCAAACGTGATTGCTCTTCAATTCTCGTTTTGGCCAATTATCCCGGCGTTAGACACAGGTTTAACACCTTGGTATGCTATTGTTTTTCTACCCAACGCTATAATCTATTTACTTCTGAACTTATTTGTGGGTAAGAAGAACATCCTTAGAGTTTTGTTCTGTTTAATAACAGGAATGACTTTAGTAATGTCTGTAATTAATGGGACGGCAAGTTTAAACATCTTTTGGATGCGAGGAGAAATTTTTTACCGAATTGCAAATCCCGTTCACTGGGCTTGTGGTGTTGGCTTTGGAGTACTCACTGTTGTAATAATGTTATCCCCAAAGAATTGGAACCGGATCTTAGCGATGGTTATCACAGCAATTGAAATTGGAGTTGGAGGGTATATGGGAATAATTACAACAATTGAGAAAGGGGAATTTTCAATGTATTCAGGAGCTCCGGCACTATCAATTCTAATTTTACTGGTTGTAGCAATACCCTTTTTATGGGAGAAAATCGTAAAACCGGAGGACCAATCTTGAAAAAAATGACCACTATAACGAGTGGTACAAAATTAGATATTTTTATAAAAATCACACTTGAAAAAGAAAAAGGAAGTTGATAAAAATGGCAAACGGCGTAGGAAAAAAAGTATCGTTAGTTGTAGTATTAATTTTAGCAGTATTAATCGGGCTCATGTCAGCATACGGAGCGATGTGTCCGCTATATCATCCTGAAAGACTGTGGATTTTAGAGGAAGAAGAGATTATGGAACTGAGTTCATATATTCTATTCCAGGTTATAACCCAGTATAATCTTTATTATGTCATTGCGAACTATGCAACATGGGCAGCCAGCATTTTAGGAATCCTTTGTATCGTTGCATTATTTGCACGATGGAAGGTATTTTGGGGACTGACCTTGTTTACAGCCATATTGGGAGTTGTTTCAGGATTTGTACCATGGGTCCTTCTGTACATAAATGGAGGTGGTACACCAAGTTACATGAGAACAATTCTTTGGGGAATTGTTATCATTCTATTAGCAATTTTCTATCCAACATTTAAAGCATCAAATATTGGTAATGTAAAACGAGTTAAGAAAGGTCAAAACGTCACAGCTGCTGTATTATTCTTCCCCGGAGTGCTAATTGCGATCCAATCCATAATTGTAGGTCCTTCACATATGATGGCTGCTGCTGACCTCTATATGAGTTACGGGATGATTGAAGCAATACAAATTGGATTAGGCTGTCTACTAATAGCTGCTGGGATTCTGATATTTGCTTTAACAAAGTTACGAAAACGAAAATAAATCATTTTTTTTACTTTTTTTTCCGATACCAATATCGATATTGTTCTTCAAACCCAAGTTTTGTATATAATTCAATTGCAGGGATATTAGCCGTCTCTACTTGTAGAAAACAAGTTTTATTGTTTTTCAGAGTAGCGAAAGAGAGAAATTGAACCATAAATCGTTTTCCATGTCCTTGACGTCGTTCATTTGGATCAGTTGTTATTCCAAAAATTCCACATATATTATCTATTTGAACCATAAATCCAATACACACAGTGCGTTTTTGATGTTTTAATTGACAAAAGGAGAAGCCTACACTAACTCGTTCCCAAATATCCCTTACTATAGATTGTTGTTCTTCAGGAATACTATTCCAAGTACAATAATATTCAAACCAAGAAGGAGATAGTTCATTGGATGAAAAAAAGTTACTGGATAATGATGTTACAGGGTAGTTGGATAAATCTAATGTTTGGAAACTAGTCTCACTGTATTTTTTGTACCCCAGAGAATTCAGATAGTAATCTAAGTCAAGAGGATGAGAATATTCAGTCACTTTAAACCTTGGTCGGATGTTATACCGTGAATTCAAGTTCTCGCAATACTCCACCATATGTTCTTTTGGTAAATCAGAAATGTAAAGTGGGTAGACGCTATTTGCTCGATCTTTGTAACCTTTATCCAATTGAACGATCCATCCATGATAGAACACTATTCGTTTTGCAGGAATTGCATTTATTGACAACTTCTCAAAATTTTGAACTATATTTTCCATAGGATTCATCCACCTTGTTGGTACAGATTATTTCTTCTTAAATCTTAAATCATGCTAAATTAGACATATCCAGTAACCTCGAAATTTTAATATCAATCCACTATCACTTATGTATGGTTAGATCAATCGTTCACCTCCCAAACTTACCAAATTTGTATAAAATTACTGAAGCAGATTATGAAAGGACAAATTTCGCACTTGCAAGAGCATTTGAAAAAGATCCTATCTGGAGTCGAATTTTAGAAACATCCCCTGATAGATACCCTTATGTCTTCAGTGTTCCCCTAAAATATGTCCTTTATTATGGAGTTGGATATGCACCTAGTGATGAGATCCAAGGAGCTGCATTATGGGTTGGTACTCCTTACACTGATATGACCGTTCTTCGGCTTATTCGTAGCCAAAGTTTACTTTTGGGTATGAAAATAGGGTTAAAAACCGGATTAAAGATTAATCATGCATTTCATAAAATGGAAAAAGACAGAAGGACATTCATGAAAGGGCGGAATTATGTTTATTTAATTACATTAGGAATTCATCCAGATTACCAACGGCAAGGACATGGATTTAATCTAGTGAAATCAATGTTGGATGCATTATCTAATAAAGTACCCGTGTATCTTGAAACAGCAACAGAGGGAAATGTAAAGTTTTACGAAAAACTCGGTTTTGAAGTATTAAAGAAAATTACAATTTCACTCGACGAACTACCTATGTGGGAATTGTTATTTAAGAAATAGGTGCTATTTTATCCCTTGTATTTTCTTATACACAACAATGATAGTCAGAATTGTAGATAAGGAAAAGATTATCAATAAAAATTCAAAACCCGGAATATCTAAGGATGTGTAACGACTTCCTGCAAAGATATCTTCATGAATCTCTCCACCTAAGTTACAATACGCACCAACTTTGATTTTATCTCCCGAATTAGCCTCGAGTTTAAAATAATATTGAAATATCTCATTAGTGGGCTGACTTGTATAATTATATTCTTTAAAAACATCCTCTCGGAGGCATACTTTTACTCCAGATATGTAATGCGTCGTATTATCCTCAACTGGATGAGTAATATTGACCATAAGAATGGAATTATAGGGATCATAAGAAAGATTCATCTTATCTGGAGAATCAGCTATAACTGTTCGACCAAGATAAATTACTCCTATAATTAATAGAATCGAAAGAAGAACAATAGAGATCCAATTTCGTATTTTCATTGTGTTTTGCCTTATTGTATTTGAAAAAGTTAAAAACTATGTCCTAAAGGAGTTTCGTTATTTAATGTACTTGGGTTCACCTATCCCCATTTCCAAATTCAGAAATTAATCCAAAATCTAATTTCTAGTTCTTTAGAAAATCTGATACGATTGAAAATTAAAGCAAAACATTCGATTAAATATAAAAAAATGAATATTCTATCTAATATTTAAGGAGAAATAAAAAGAAAGAAACTAATCGGGTATTACCTAATCTATTCGTTCTAGTATCATTTTGATTCAATTCCACGTTTTTGTTCTCTCTCTCCAAGAAAAATGATCAATCCTGCGACACAGAAACTCAGAATTATCCCTACTACGAACGGAACTATTTGTAGTACATTTTTTATGACTATTATATCTTTAAATCCGACATTTCCTCTAATGTCTCGGGCATAAAATCGAATCGTCACATCCCCATTTGGTAAAATATCCCATACTCCATGTGCGATTGATCCATTAACGATAAATGTACAATTATGTAAACCACCATCGACAGTATACCACATTTCATCCACATATAAATCAAAGACTTCAATCTCAAATTCTGGAGCTTTTTTACCGAATTGAGAACCTTCCAAAGGCGATAGAATGTTTATTTGAGGTGGACCATCTTCTGCTATAGGCAGGTAATCAATACTTCCCGCTAGACCTGTAATATAAATATAGGGTGTATCTACTATTCCATCTTGTGGGGCGATATCAGGACCAGTGTGGTTATCCCAGTAATTACCAATAGTACTGCTATTCCATTTATTATCTGATCCTTGATCTTGTGCATGGAGACTATTCCCGACGAAGAAGTTTCTTGTGATTGTATTATTAGAGGAACCAGGTGAAATATACAATCCTCTGATATTATCCCGTATTATATTTTCAGTGATTTCAGTGTAATCTAGATTATTTCCATCTAAAGATATTCCGTCATTATTCCCACCTACAAAGTTGTTTAAGATTTTTGAATTATGACATGCTTGCACAATGCGGATACCCCAATCGTTATTCCGAACAGTATTTTCAGAGATTGAATTATTATAACAGCTAGCATCTCCCCCCCTTCCAAGTAAAATTCCTGCTTCTTTATTATTGTCAACTAAGTTATGTGAAATTGTGTTATTGGTGCACTCATCATCAATAAAAATACCCGATTCAGAATTTTTGCTAGCTATATTCCCTGAGATTATATTATCATCACAATATTCGAACAAATAAATTCCATTACCGAAATTATAGGAACAATTATTCTCTATAATTTGTGCGTTGGTGACATTCGAGAATTTAATTCCACCCGTCGAATCAAAATAATCTGAATGATATATCGTGCAATTTTTGATGATGAAGTAAGCGTCTGAATTTCTGATATCAATACCATTTGTCATCCTAAAAGCACTGATTTTCAAATTATCAATTATGTATGGATCGCTTGCTAAACCAGAACCCGAACATAATCCTTGATTCAAAGCCCAAGTCCAATTATGTGCCCCAATTCCAACCTCAAGGTCATCTATATAAAACGGTGTTTGTATGGATGGAGTAGAACAATTATTGTTTAGCAATTCATTACCTGTAGATTCGAATTCAAAAATACAATAGTTATTGTGACTAAGACTGTTGTCTAAAACATAATTGGAGCTACTTTGTTTCAATCCAATTCCTAAATCGTGGTTGTTTATCGAATTGTTGTTAATTGTGTTATAATTAGACTCTTCTACAGACATCCCAATTAATAAATTATTTTCTAGCGTATTTTGTGATATATTATTCCAATCAGACCAGATACAAAAAATACCATATTCACCATTACAATTTGCTATATTTCCTGTAACATTATTGTTATTTGAATAAAACACAAGTAGTCCGGAATAAATGTTATCATCTACGGTGTTAGAACTGATATTACTATTAGTTGCTTGATAAACTTGTATACCATGATAATTACCACTAGCGGTATTGTTTTTAACGGTATTTGATGTGCCCATACAATTTATTCCCAGAAATGTATTGTTGTAGAGATAATTCTCAGAAATAGAATTTGAATAAGATGTGCGAGTGTTAATTCCATTTCTTCCACTTCCGACTGCAATATTATTTGTAACATTGTTGTAGTTGCAATTAGTCCATAAATCGATACCAAATTCACCATTATCAATAACAGTATTCTCCAAAATTGTATTATTAACACAGTTTTCTCTCAGTTGTATCCCATTTGCATTATTATTATTTACTGTATTACCGGAAATAGTATTATTATGGCAATTGATAACAAGTCTAAGTGCAGCGTAATTATCTGCATTCAATCCCCCATTATAATTTACATGGTTTTCTGCAATTGTGCAATTAAGACAAGAAGAAAGTAAAATTCCACTCCTCCCATTATTAGAACAATTGTTGCGATAAAGAGTTCCATTGGTAACATTGTTCATCTTTATTCCACCATAATTGTTATTTGGTGCGACATTGAATATCATGCAGTTTTGAACCTTAAAATAATCGTTTATGGAATTCTCAATTAAGATCCCAATCCCAATAACTGAATTACTAGCGTTAATTGTTACGTTTTCGATTGTGTAAGGATTATCCCAAGACCCATCACCACTACACCAATCATAACTGGTCATGTCAGACCAATTACCATTAACATGAATAAAGGATTCAGTGAATTGTGCTGAAATCTTCAAGATTTTTGGATTAGGAGTAAATTTGTTTATTATAATGCTATCAAAATTAGAAAATAAAGGCAATAATAACACTATCATAAATAAAAATACAAGTTTGTTTGACTTAGAAATCATAAAAAAAACCTTTGGTCTATTTTGCAATAGATTATCGCTTTAGATCTTTATATAATGTATAGTTTATCGACGAACACAGAATTTTCTGAAACTTAAAATAAAATTTGATTAAAAAAAAGGATTTATTCAAATGAATTATTGGTCTAAGTAAGGTTTAGCATCAACATTTTGACCGTTTGCTTCTGCTACTCGGCGCCAGCTTTTTGTACTCATTTTTAAAAGAGGTTTTACTAAAAATTTCCAATAAAAAAATCCTGGATAGACTTTAGGTACCAAATCAGTTAAAACTTCTCCCTTTGAGAGTG
>JAEOUK010000654.1 GCA_016839385.1 Promethearchaeota archaeon | reverse complement strand
CCAATCATCTAGTTTATGATTCATGTAAATACACTCTACTTGATTTATATCGAATAAAAATACATTCATCCCGTAATAATAAATATTTCGAACAAATGATACTTCAATTGGTAGAAAGAAATGGTACGAGAATTCAAAACCTATTTTTCTCTATCTTTCTTTTAAATTTGTAATGAAATCTACACTTTATACCGCACATTTAGAACTTAGAAGAAAGGAGTTTTCTGAATTAAAAGATAAAAAATCCATATTTTCCTATGACTCACCATTTTACTATGATCTCAAAATCACTCAAGAACCAGAAGAAACAGGTTGGGTCTTAAAGTTAAGAAAAACTCAATTTAATCCCCCATTCAAAAAATATAAGAAAGAACTTATAGCTGATTCCTATAAAACTCAAGCTCAATTTTATTTTGTCTATCAAAAGAACAACTCAGAATATATTGGATGGATTTGTTTTGAACAAATAACATGGAATAACACATTACGAGTATGGGACATAAATGTTGAATCATCTTTTCGACATCTTGGCTATGGATCTGAGTTAATGGAATTCATCAAAGAACAAGCAAAAAAGGTGGGTTCCAGAGCGATAGTGCTAGAGTGTCAGACTTCAAATTATTATGCTATTCAATTTTATAGAAAAATGGGATTTGAATTAGGGGGTTTTGATAGTATTTCGTATTCCAATAATGATATAGAACGTCATGAAGTTCGTTTAGAGATGATATGGAAAAACCACCAACATGAATAGCTTGAAAATGAATTGAAAAATTGAAAATAAGTTAGAGTGGAAATAATTCTTTGTTTTGCAAATGATCTAAGAACTCATTAATTTTTTCTTGGAACACAATCATCGCTCGAGTAATGATTTCTTTTATCGAAATACAACCATTGGACTCGATTGTGAAGACATAGGAATTTGGTTTGTATCCTACAGTAATTGCTTCTTGAGGGCATACTTTAGCACAAGCTTCACAGATAGTACAATCATGCCAGTAATCTTTTACAAGTTTTGCTTTATTGCTTGAGAATTCGATAATCTCCTCAGGACAACGTTTGGCTGCAATGCATTGGTTAGGACATTTTGGACATTGTGAATTGTCAATTGTTACATCAGGTGTATAACCAAATCCGACTGTTCCCGGTTGCCATTTTGCGTGATCTCGTCCCTCTCCTAACCTAGCAAATGCTTCAAATACTAAACTGCTATTTTTTTGCAATTTAGCGATGATAATATCATCATTCACAGGTTTTACAGCAGGATCGGTGCTTTGAAGATCTCCACTACGTACGATATGTCCATCAAGATCAGCTTTAACAGAACAAGTTAATTCTACTTGGCATAATGTGCACCCCACTCCTCCACACGAACATTCATGTGGCATGTTATAATTCTTCAAATCGGTTGACAATGGAATCAAACCTAAACGATGAGCGATCATCTCATCAAATAGCGGAGAATCATTTTCTAAAAAGATTACTTCATCAATAGCCATAGTCGGGACTTCTGACAGAATAACTCTACGAAACGCATTAGCAAATTCCAACGAAACTCCTTCTAGTTCAAATTTTATCATGTCCAGTTTTTCATTCTGAATTCTTTCAAAAACGGTTACTTTTACAGCCATATTCTTTCCAACAGCAAAACGAGTGATCTGAGTGTATATGCCATTGGATAAAAATTTTGTGACTTACTCGTCTCCAGAGGAAGAACTCGGAGATTTAGATAAAGAATTCTTGCTATAATTCTAGATGTTGGATATTATCTCTGTAAATTGGAATTATTTCAAGAAAAATAAAGTATTTTGATTTATATTTAGGTATAATACTATTATAGTTTGTATAAAAAATGATTTTAACTAACGAAGATACATATTTTTTATAAAAAAGCTGACAGAATTACTCAAATCAATACCAAGAAACGTTTCAACATAAAAATATTGTCCCAAATCATAATATGGATAACAATTTTGACCAAATTATCTGAAAACACGAAGCAAAGATACAAAAATGGTATTTGATTAATAGAAATTGATATATTATGACTATGAAAAAAAAATCCTTGATTATACTCGGGATTGTCTTCGGAGGATTAATGATTGCTCCTCCTATTCTAATATCATTTGCTGAATCGACGGGGATCAAATTAACATTATTACATAATGAGGGAGTGATGATTGAGGTAAGTGGAATTCGAATTTATATCGATCCATCCTATATTCCAGGTCAATATGATAGCAAATATGCCGATGTAGTGTGTGTGACGCATGAGCACACTGATCATTATATTACCCCTGTTATTGATGAACTTCAAAAAGATGACACCATTAATATATTTCCTGCATCTATGTCAGCGGCAATAGCAGCATACGATGGTATAGGGGTAGTTCCTGAACAACAGATTGTTATCTCAGATGATATCACAATTACGGCCTTTTATATGTATTCAAAAGAAGCATATCATCCCCCTTCAGCGAATTGGACAAGCTATTTAATCAATATTGATGGATTTGTTATTTTTCATGCAGGAGATGCAACGAATATAACCGAATATCAACAGCTTACAGGTTTAGTCGATTTAGCGATGCTTCCTCATGTAACTAATTTCTTAATGACCCATGCTGAAATTGTTGATACGATTAATACTATTCAACCCAGATACGCAATGCTTTTCCATGAAAATTTAGAGGCATACAGAGATTTCTATGAATCTTATAAGAATCATTTTGAAGCTACATTTCTTTTAATGGATCATTTCACATCACGAACGTTTTAAATTCTTTTTTCTATTTCCTTACAGTATTATATCAGAGTAACAAAAATGGAAACAAAAGATACAAAAATAATAATTGTTATACAAGAATTGTTCTATTATGAGTGCAAATAAGAGATATCTGATCGTAGTTGGAATTGTGTTTGTGGGTTTATTCATAGCTTCTCCCATAATTATAACATTTACTAGGTTATCTGGTATTAAACTTACAAATTTGACCAATGCGGGAGTCTTGATTCAATCAAAAGACCTTCGGATTTACATAGATCCTTTTTATTCAAGTACTGGTTATGAAGAACCTGCAGATATTTTGTGTATTACTCATCCTCACACCGATCATTATATTCCTTCTACTATCAGTCAACTTCAAAATGAAGGAACTATTAACATCTTTCCGGAGGTTATGGTTGAAGCAATAGCTACTTTCGATGGGATTGGTCTTAGTCCAGAAGAAAAGGTTGAAATCAATGACAGAATCTCTTTGACTGCATTCTACTTGTATTCATATGAACCCCTACATCCTCTAGAAGCAAATTGGACTAGTTTTATTATAGATATTGATGGATTTGTCTTCTTTATTTCTGGAGATTCCGCTCTTATACCGGAATACGAGCAATTAACAGGGTTAATCGATGTGGCAATATTAAATTATGTACCCAATCTTTTGATGAATACCACTGAAATTGTGGATGCAATTAATATAATTGAGCCACGGTATGTGATGCTCAATCATTCTCCAGATCCGCAAGAATATACAGAATTTTATAATGAATTTGGTAGTTTTTTTAATGCAATATTCTTGAATTTAGGTGCTGATGAATCTTACCGCTTTTAAAATTACTAAATCTTTCTCATCAATTGTTATTCTGATATCCGACATAAATAACATCAGAATATTACCGACTGTTAAAACATAATTTCATCGTTTATATCATGCTTAACTTAAGCTGATACACCATTTTTGAAACAACCTACACACAACACATCTTTCAATACCACACCTAGGGAGGCTTGAATACTCATGTCAGACTATTACGAGAACTTATGTCCATTCTGTGAGAGCAACCTCCTTTTATCTTATTTTTGTGAAGAATGTAATTCCGTCTTCTGTGAAGAATGTGTTCATTTTGCTTTGTCTGATGAGTATGTTTGTGCAACTTGTGGTTCGAAAGAGATTTCCTATGCTAATATGGCAGCGATGGAATGCAAATCATGCAAATCCAATCAAATAGCAATCGTGCAGAAGCAAGTGAAAACATGTCCACATTGTACCAGTAGTAAAGTCGTTAAAATTGTAGATAAATTTGACTTGCTTCGAAATCGTTTTAAAAAAATCATCACTGGTGCAAAACAATTTCTTACTCCTCTTGTATATGCTGTGGACACCATATCAGTACAAAAAGAAAAATTAATACGCTTACGTGAAGATTCTGTAAAAATTTGCCATTATCCTCAATTGGAAATGGAAATTTTACAAGTAATCAAATTATTTCAAGAAGGAAAACACGCAACTCAATCTAAAACAAGTGATTTCTTCCAACAAATCAACCGAAATTTTAAAAGATACTTTGAAATTGAGAAATCCCCCCCTAGAATGATTCCAGTATTAGAAGCACAGTTAGATTCAATAGAAAAATCAGCAGAGAATATTGTTTTCTTTGGTAATTCCACTAATGAAAAATTAGAGGATAAATTTACTGAAATACGAAATAAAATTGAGTTTATGAGTTCTCTTCAAAGGTTGTTTATGCGGTATATTTCCATATTAGGAGACAATTTGGATTATGGAGAGAAACCCGTTTTCGGAATTCGGGGCAAATTTGGAGATACAAATCAACCTGATGCTGACCATTCTAACAGAACAGGAACAATTTTGGTCACAAATCGAAAGATCTATTTTCTACAAGAAAAAGGAATTTTCAATAGAAAAACCCAATTAGTGCTAGTGCTTAACTTGGACCAATTGACTCGAGTACGAGTGAAAGGGTTAGTTTTACGGAAATTGATATTAGAATTTGGTTCACTAAAATATACTTTCCAATTACCCAGAAAAAATCTTACTGAATTTGAAAATTACATCGAAAAAGCACGGGTCTTTGATAATAACCGAATTGATAGAGATATGTTATATGGGCTGAAACACACTGAGGTTACCATTCAAGAGTTTCGAAATGCTCTTGAAAGTGCAATAATCTCGTTGATTGGATATAAAACAGCAATTTTGGAACAAAGTGATCCATTCGGATTCGATCAATTACCTCCCTATGATGATACTGCTAGTTCTCAATATAACAATCCCACTGAGTATTATCATTCTAATCCCAATCAGATACTCGAAAATCCTTATAACCATCCCCAAGATTACTCAAAT
>JAEOUK010000653.1 GCA_016839385.1 Promethearchaeota archaeon | reverse complement strand
GCTGCATCTACTTGTCCTCCTCCTACAATTAGTTTTTCCCAAGTTACTCCACCATTGTCGGTCACTAAGAATAGGTGATCAACGGAAAGATCTGGATCATTATTGTTGGGATCTGCATCGGAATCAGAGTAAGGTAACGTAACAACTTCATAGATATTGCTAACATCAGAACTCAGAACAACAAAATAGTTACTAACATTTAATTGAATCTCAGAGTAGTCTGATTTGAATGGAATGAATATATATTCATCAGTATCAAAATTGGTGATATTATTGGAAGCTAAACGCGTCACCGTATACGGTTTAAATGCAATTTTGTTTGGACTTGTAGCGTCAGCTCGAGTTGCAGTCTGATTTGCACGATATAAACTTACTCGTAATTCTGCTCCAGGAGTAGAAGGAGTTAAGGTTCTCACCCATGCATAAAATCCAGAAACATTTACATCTCCTTTCAGATCAAATTCCATTGCAGCATGTTTTAAGGTAGAGATTGGAGCTTGCACAGCAATCAGTGCTTCTACCTTCAGATCTCGGTAAGTGGTTGTAAATGCATCTTGATCGGTTAGTTCAATGCGGATTTGAACTAAATTATTGGAATCTAAATATGCAATACGGGTGTTTGGTAAAGTTACTCGTTCAACAGTTAGAACATTGTCCCAATTTTCTGTATACATTAAATCCCAACTTATAGAGTCGTAATTAAAGAGATAAATATTTGCAGTTACATCTTTTGTAATTGATCTGTCAGCTATGACACGAAATCCAATTGTTTTAAGACGATTATAATTCGTAACTCCTGTGAAATTTGCAGTATAGGTAATGGTCACTTCATTATCTGCAGGAGAGACTGTATTATTTTGAACAATCAGGCTTGTTCCGGTACTTGTATCCACGAGCCCAGAGAACCCAGCGCTTAACCCAGTTTCAATACCTCTTTCTATAGATAAACTATCCGGACTTAAAGATTCAATGGTGCTCCAATATGGATTATTCCGTGAGTTTCGGTAAGATCTAGGATATTCAAGAGCTGAATCGTCTTCAAAACCGTATTCAGCTTCTGCACCACTTTTAATTGCAAAATTTAAATTTGCGGAATATAGCACAGATGGAGAAGAGGGAACTGTAATATCAAAATCATCTGTTTGTGCTGTTTCTGAAGAAGATTTTTGAATATAGGTTCTCGCAGAATTTGGGTCTCCAGTTCCAGACCAAGATTCATCAAAAGTGGAGGAAGATGGAACTTTAATGGACTCATTTTGAGTTAATTCAAATCCTGTCAGAAGTGAAACTCCTATGAAGAGTGTTAATGTAATAATTGAAAATAGTAAAAGGCCTTTAACTTGGTTTTTTCTATAGTGTGAAATATGTCGTCTCATTCGGTTATTCCCAACTTATCCATATAATAGTAAATAATGTTAGTGTTTATTGTCAGTATTTTAAAAATACTATGGATTGTTTGCTTAATTGTCGGGCACTATAATTCGATCTTAACTCGAGATACAATTCGTCGAAAATTGAAATGAGGTTCTAAGTGATAATTGTGTAATGAATGCTATATAATAGTTAAAAGAGTAAAAAATTATCTTGAACTATCTCGTCGACAGAAATATAATTTTGGAGAATTTGAAGATTGAAACCATTGTTAGAAATAATATAATGCGATTTCTTTTTAAGAAATCCTCCCATTACAAAAATAATTTGCAGATCTACATAGTCGAATTGGAGTGCATTAAATGTTAGCCCAAACAACTCAAAAAGCTCCGAAACCTAATAGAATATACGGGATTGATGTATTCAAAGGATGGGGTGTTTGGTACATGTTTATAATACATGCATTCATCCAACAAATCGCCCATTATAATGGTGCACTTTTTCTATCAACGATTAGTCAAGTTGGTTCTTGGTGGCCATATATTTTTGCTTTACCCATAGGTATTATCAGTTTATGGGGTTTTATGTTTGGTTTCGCATTTGCCTGCACTGTAGCGATGCAAACAATGCGCTTAATTGATACAAATCCGAAACGCATTCCAAAATACATTTTCCACAAACTACTCACTGGAATTTTGATTATTCTTCTTAATAAAATTGGATATTCACTGTATAAAATTCCTTATTTTGTAGATAACCGAACTTTCTTTCCAACTCTTAGTGTCGATTATGCAGCAAATATTTTAGATGCTATTGCATGGTTTGGTGTACTTGTACCAATAATTGTGTGGCTACTTTATGGACTATTTAGGATTAAACGGACAAATCATCTCATTATCACTCTTCTAGTATTCTTAACTTTATGGTTTGCCTTAACTCCAACACTAATTAATATGGGAAATATAGCAATCGAATATCTTAACGATAGGAATCTATATGTGGTGTCGTTGTTCATATCAAAATTTACCGTAGGAAGATTTCGACTACTTCCAGGATTGGGTTATGGTCTTATTGGAAGTGTATATGCTACAATGTTGTACAAGAAAGTCGATTTTAAATTCATCATAAGATTTGCGCTCATCTTTTTTGCATATTGTGCAGTTGCTGCCATCCTCTGGCTCTTATTTATTGATCCTAATGCACTTCAAAATTTTACTGATGAAACGGTTCCAATTCCATTTACGATCATTTCAATGAGTACCATGCAGTTTCTACTTGTATTATTCATTAGAACTCAAGATTACGCCAAATCTGAATTGAAACGTGTACGTGCTGCAAAAAGAATGACATTTTGGCGTCGATACTCTGTTTTCTCTCTTACTGCATTCTCAATCGGAACTCCTATTGCTGATAGGATATATCAATTATTTGCATTTTTCTGGGGAGAATCAGTAGTTTCTGATGCATTTAATTGGAATTTATGGCAAATTATTGCATTTATTTTTTTCATTTGGGGCTTTTGGGAAGTTATTCTACGGTTATGGGAAACATTTGAGTACAAATTTTCATTGGATTGGTTTTTAGCTCAAATTATGGCGATGCTAACAGGTGCAAAAATGGGTCGAAGTGCAGTTAAACCGATTATTTACGGTCCTAATGCCTATAGAGTTCAAGAACCAATTGTAATTAAGCAAAAAATAACAGCAATTAACTGAAATATCATATAGGATATAATTTTCCATATTCGGATATTTTCAATTTTCAAATCTTTTATTTTAGTAATTTGCATTGATTCTAATTGGTAATAATACTACATAACTATCTAAAAAATAAAGAAAAGGAAATAAATAAAGAGTGTAAACCTAAAATACTGCTAATACACCGATATCTAAGGTTAATTCCAACACAATAAAGATCAACAAGAGTCCTACAATCGTTGCTAGAAATATTAAACTTGATTTGACTGTAGAAACACGTCTATTTTTCTTATACAAATACCATGCAGTGAATGAACAATATCCAATAATCAAAAGACCCCAAATTAAAGATAACCACCATGGTATTGGATCTAATCCTGCCACATCACCTACAATGATTTCAAATAGGGAATCTGGAACTTCAGCGATGAAATAGATTAAGAATGGACTCATTCCGAAGACACGTAACCATGTCATGCTTTTCTTAAATCGTATATTAATTTGGTAGAATAACCACAATGCAACACTACTCACTCCAACAGCTGTTGCTACATATGTTAAGGTTACTACTCGACGATTAATATCCAGACCAGCGATCAAATATGGTCTCCATATAAATAGAAGTGTTATACCTAAGTTGACCAAACCAAATATCAATAAAGTACGTGTTTTCTTTGATTCTACAACATCCGAGAAGAAAATATAATCTCCCATGGCTGTTCCAATAATTGCTACTGCTCCATACCCAAATATAGATCCAAAAATACCTCCATGAACAGATTGTTCGGCATATGTTCGTAATTCAGTAAAGTATAATCCAAATTGATATAAAATAATCCATGCGTACCCAATGAAAAAGCGATATCTTGGATTTCGTACACCCATGAACATGAATCCTATTAATCCTGATGTAGCGATAGAGATTACAACATCCCATGGGATGATGAATAAGACTGGTCTATGAGCAAGAGGAATGGTACCAATCCCTTCAAATGGAAATCTTGTTCCTTCTGGAAACGAATAATAACTCAGAAACTGCAGCTCAATGTTAGCAATGACGAATCCTAATACGAGTAGAATTAAGTATCGGAATAGGATGTATCTTAATGCTGCAGCAGCTCCTTTTTCTTCTTTTCTTTTTCTGTAAGAAATTGGTAATGAAAATCCCAACAGAAAGATGAACGCAGGAGCTCCGATATCAAATAAGGTAAAAGTGATGTTGGTACCTCCAAGACCAATAATAGCAGGACCATGGTGCACTAACCCATAAATGATTGGCAATCGTGTAATATCTATACTACTATCACCCGGAAATGAGAGT
>JAEOUK010000652.1 GCA_016839385.1 Promethearchaeota archaeon | reverse complement strand
GATGTAATATGACAACTTTAAGATTCAAAAGGAAACGATCCTGATATGGTTGTAACCGCAGCTAAGAAATTCGGGAAGAAGATTAAAAAACCCGATAATTTCTACCAAAAAGTCGTAGAATTGCATGAACAAAAAGAGCAGGTTGCTCAAACACAAAAAGATATCAAATTAATTGTAGATCCGAGCATTCCTGATACAAAAGCATTGTATTTTGATGACTATTTGTTGCTGGAATCTGAATCTACTGTACTATCGATCGACAAGACTAAAATTGAAGAAAAACCTTGTTGGGCAGTCATTCTTGATCAAACAGTTGCATATCCCACGAGTGGTGGACAACTTCACGACATAGGTTTCATAAATGGGACACAATTCTCCAATGTTGTGAAATATAGCGGGTATATTGTGCATTGTTTAGATAAAAAACCGAATTTTCAAGTTGGAAATAAAGTTAAAGTTAAGGTTGACGATGATTGGAGGATTCAGTTAGCTGCAAATCATACAGCTACACATGTAATCAACGGAGCAGCTCGGCAATTACTAGGAGAACATGTAAATCAAGCAAGTGCTAAAAAAACTTATGATAAAGCTCATCTTGACATAACACATTACGAGTCCCTTTCTGAAGAACTAGTCAAAGCTATCGAGGATCGAGCTAATGAAATAATTCAAAAAGGAATCGATCTTCGTTCCACTCTTATGCCTCGAACTCAAGCAGAAGAAAAGTACGGAATGAGTTTATATCAAGGAGGAGCTGTTCCTGGAGCTATGGTACGAGTTGTAGAAATTCCAGGAGAGGATACAGAGGCGTGCGGAGGAACGCATATGCATAACACGTCAGAAATAGGAAAAATAAAAATTCTAAAGACTCAAAAAATACAAGATGGGATCATACGTATAACGTTTACAGGAGGAAAAGCAGTGGACCGTTTGGAGAAATTGAATGAAAGAACAGTTGAACGCATTTCAAAGGTTTTAAATGTTGATTCAAACAGCATTCTTAGCCGAGTAATCGAGATTTCTGAGAAGAAGAAAATTTTGCAAAAAACTCTTACTTCAGGAGAAATTCCTCCTAAATCCGCATTAAGTCTTCGAAAACGAAAAAAAATGGAAATGAGTAATTTTGATCTTATCGAGCAGCTTTCTGATTTATTAAAATGCTCAAGCGATGTATTAGAAACTACCCTACTAAAGCATTTAAATGAATTTAAACGATTGGTAGATTTACATAGGAAAAAACAAACATCTGAAGAATCACAAGATAAACCGATTCCAATCACTAAAAATATCAGTTTAATAGTAAAAAATTATCCAGATTTGAATCCAAAAGAAATTCTCTCGTTATCTCAAAATATTATCAAGACAAAAAAAAATATAATATTGGTTACAATTGGTTTAAATACAAAAGGACTTCTAATAAATGGATTCCTTGGAGAAAATTTAATTCAATCCAAAAAAATTAATTTAGGACAGAGTATGAGAAAGGTGATATCGGAATTAGGAGGAAAAGGTGGAGGGCGTGCTGACAATTTCCAAGGCTTTTTACCTATTGAGGATTATGGAAAGAGGGTAGATATTCAAAAGAACATCATTGAAATGCTTAAGAGCCACTTTACCAGGACTGTCCAAGAATAGTCAAATGATTTTACTAATAATCCAATAAATTCTCAATATCTGCAGTCATTTGGTTGAAATTCTTGTGATTAATGAGATCTTTATCAGAATTGATAGAAATGATGAAATGTTTTACTAAGATCTGATAAAAAACACGCTTCATATCTTTTGGGGATGACTGAATGAAGCTATAGAAAGATGTACCCCTCATTTCTTGTTTGAATCCATGTAAAGCGTGTTCTAGGTTTATTTTTACAGCTGATTCTGAGATTTTATACGGATGTAAACACTTTATAAAGATTTCTAGTAGTTCTCTTTTAGTGCTTGAATCAACAAATTTGTTTGTAATTTTATACCCTCCTTTTTGAATTTCCAGTTCAAATGAGCACTTGATGAGTTTGTGTGAGATCTATTGTCTCAATGACCGCGTGGGTCGAAATTAGTAGAAGATAGAAGAATTTAATGAAGGTTTACTGACCGACTGAATTCATGTATCATTGGCATTATCATGCATTTAAGAGTTATCATGAACTTACTTAACCTAAAAATAATACTAAGTAATATCAATTTCTAACACTTGTTTTGTTAATAAGAAATCAAACTTCTTTATTATTGAAAAGGTCAAATAGTCGTGAAACGATGTCAAATCCCGAGAATAATGAACTAATGCTAAACTCCAAATTTGAGAATATGCCAGACAAACCTGGCGTATATTTTTTCAAAAACTCGGATGGGATAATAATTTATGTAGGTAAATCGAAGTTCTTGAAAAGACGAATCAATTCTTATTTTAAAATTAGGGAAGGAAAGGGAACTGGCGGAACACGAGACGAAATTGCTTATGGATTGAAATTAAAAGAAATGGTAGAAAATATTGCTGATATTGAGATTATTGTAACAGAAAGTGAAAAAGAAGCATTATTACTCGAAAATGATATGATCAAAAAACATCAACCGATTTATAATGTAATGTTAAGGGATGACAAGAATTTTCCTTGGATAGTCATAACATATTCCGAAAAATATCCACGCATACGTATTATTCGAGCACCTCGAAACCAGCCCGATTTTGAAGAGAAAAATAAGTTGATTGGACCTTACATTGATGTAAAGCCGATGAAAGATACGCTAAAATTACTCCGAAAACACTTTCCTTATTGTTCATGCTCAGGACCTTGTAAAGAAAAAGAAAGACCTTGTGTTAATTATCAATTAGGATTGTGTCAAGCTCCTTGTTCTAGTAATATGAATGTGGAAGCGTATCTTGAGAACATCTACAAACTTGATAAAATATTGAGTGGAGACATTGAGGGAATACTTAATGAACTAGAAGAAAAAATGAAGAAAGCAGCAGAAGAAACCCGATATGAAGAAGCAGCAAGAAATAGAGATGCCATTCGAGCTCTCTATGGGATGATCGAGCGTCAAACGATAATAAATTATGATAATAAAGCAAACTTGGATGTTATTGGATTTCATAAAACTTGGGATAAAATTGCTTTATTTGTGCTCCATGTTCGTAATGGGCGTCTTTCAGGAAAGACTCCAACTATTATTGAAACAAAAAATAAAATGGATACTAACAGCGAAATTATTTATCGTTTTCTCGAACAATTCTATTTGAATGAAAATAGACCAATTCCTGATGAAATTGTACTTCCATCACATGAACTAAAAGAAAATGAAGTTCAAATTAGATTAGAATCATTATTGTCGGTTTTATATGATACATATGGTAGAGATATAAAATTTAGAACAGATATTTTAGATGATTATACTCAAGGTTTGATGCGAATAGCTAATAACAATGCAAGAATACTGCTTGTTTTAGAAAATGAGTATGAATATGAGCTATCTAAAGATTCTGGGCTCGATGAGTTAAAAGAACTTTTTGAATTGGAGGATATTCCTCGTATAATTGAAGGTTTTGATATTTCAACTTGGAAAATGGGAGAAGCAGTAGGCGCAATGGTTCAATTTGTAAATGGAAAACCAGCCAAAAAAAATTATAGAAGTTATATCATTAAGAATCAAACCCAATTGGGAGATTCTCATATGATTTTTGAAGTTGTAACACGTAGATATAGAAGTCAGAAAAAAATAGAGGAAAAAGCGGAAGAGAATTCGGCAAACAAAGAAGAACATCAACAGATTCTTCCTGATTTGATTTTAATAGATGGAGGTAAAGCACAAGTAAATGCAGCTTATGACGCACTAGACAAATTAGATTTAATTTATATTCCTGTGATTGGATTAAAGAAAAAATCCATTCATACTCAAATTGAAGAAGCAGTATTTCCAAAAAACCACAAAAAATCCATTCATTTGAAAGATTTTACTCCTGGATACAATGTTTTAAATAAAATCTCCCAAGAATATCACCGAAGGGCTATTAATCATCATCGAAAACGGGTTCAAAAGAAATTAATGACTCCAAAACTTGATACTATTCCCGGTGTTGGACCGTCTATCCGCGTTAAATTATTAGATCATTTTAAAACTACTGAGAAAATTTTGAAAGCAAATTTAGAGGAATTGCAATCTGTATTGGGAGAAAAGCGTGGAAAAAATATCTACGAGGAGATACGAAAGAAATTCAGACCTAAGAGGGTAATAAAACTACGTTAGACTCAGAAACTAATTTTTTTTCGTCTATCAGTAAAAATAGATACAAAATTTCCCCAAACACACCAACTAATCCAAATATTAGTGGTCCAATAAATCCGAATGCATTTAAAATCCAACCTGCGAGGTATCCAGCCACAAACCATAAGATATTTCTTGCGAAATTCATGAAACCATATACTTCTGCTGTACGTTTGGGATAGATTCTTGAAATAATTTTATTTTGAGCAGGCATAAATGTCACAAATACTATTGACCAACAAATCGAAGAAGCTGCTAGGATTGGTAATCGAACTGAATCCGAAATGAACCACATGATTATGTTGAGAGAGATAAACAATAAACCAGAAGAATTAGAAATTAAAAATGATTTTTTTGTTCCAATTTTATCAGTGAGCCACCCAAAAGGAAGCTGTAAAATTATATTTCCGATATTTACAACCATTACTACATATAACGCTAAGTCAGAATTTTCGATCCCTAAACCGTTCTCTGTCGATAATAAGGATGTATAGTATAATTGAAAACATATTCCCCATACAAAAGCGTCAATCATAAAATATCCTAATAATTTCAGTAGAGATTTGTTTTCCAAATAGATCTTCCAGATTTTTTTCTGATTTTTCTTTTCCAAACGAGAGGTTTTTTGTGATATATTTTTTTCATTTAGGAAAATAGCTTGAATTATTCCTTCTAGAAGCAATCCTCCTGCAGACATAAGGAAGAAAAATGGTTGCTTAAAACCAAAACCCAACAGACTAATTATGGGATTATCTATAAAACGATTCACTATAAAGCTCCCTATTATTGAACCTATTGAAAAGAAAAAGAAAATTAATCCATAAACTAATCCACTTCTTTTTTCTTCATTATTTT
>JAEOUK010000109.1 GCA_016839385.1 Promethearchaeota archaeon | reverse complement strand
TCAACCCATTTTAAGTAATCTTCTGAAGGTTCGCCCGTACTACAGCGATATTCTTCCTCGCCATCATCCCATTTTGCAAGTACAATGACAACAGGAGTACCTTTAAGGATTCTGGCTACCTGATCCATTGTCCATTGTTTGCAATGTCCTTGGTCAATTTGTCCATACATCTCAATAAAGTACATTGCCCAATCTTGAGGAGTGTAATCCTTGTATGGGGTATCTTTCTGTTCGACTTTTTCTATTTTAGCTTTTCCAGACATAGCACATTCCTTAGATCTTCAGAGGTTCGCTCATAGTTTCGGGGTGTTCGGTAAGTTTTATTCTGCATACTTCCATTTTTGATGTAGTGAAGTAAGGAACTCCGAATACATTTCTAAATCGTTCATAGTCAGGAACATTGTGGGATTTCAACACGCAAGTAATTACTCCATCGATTTTCAGACCATACCATTTCTTATCATTCATTGCGTTTCTCCTTATTAATGTTTATCCATTGTTTAGAGCTATAGTATCATCTTTCTTTATCAGAGTCAAGTCTTTTTTTCGACTTTTTTTGAGATTTTTCTAGCTGTTTAATGTAGATCTTGGAACGTTCAATACCTTCTTCAATTCCCTCTCTTCTCTCATCTTCTAGTAAGTCAAAAAGTGTTTGAATCTTTTCCATTCTCTCAGGGGTTTCAAGAAGCTTTTTGATTTTTTCCCATTTTTTCATTTTCACTTTCCAATTGAGATGAACGTTTTTCAAGAACTCTAAGAATAGTTTTTAATTGTGAGAGGTTAATTTTAATAAGAGCACTTTTCTCGTCTGGAGTTAAATAGTGATACAACTCTTCATATCCATCCTGCTCAATGAGTTCATCTCTTGTCATTAGTGGCTTTCCGTCAGCACCTTCCATGTATTGATACTCAAGAACATATCTTTTTTTGACAGAAGAATAGCGATAGATGCTCAAAGATCCCCAAAAAGAATCATCTTTCTCTCCCCACTCAAATAAATCAGGCAGTATAAAATATGTGTTGTTTTTGGGGAGACGTTCTTTCCATATCAGATCAAAAAGATATTTGTAGTCTTTATTTATGGTCATGTTTATAAGTCCTTACTTTTGCTCTATAAAGGAATTGATTAACGGGTTTCGGTCTGGTCATTGGAGTTACAACAATTGTATTCCCATCTTTGTCGGTATGAATAATTGTTTGTGGTTTTATTTCTTTGTTTTTCATTATTTATCCATGAGAGATGCAATGAAGACTAAAACGTTTTTTCTAGTTTTAAATGTCTCTTTGAAGTCACCTTTGAAATCAATAATTCTGTCTTCAGTATAAGGATTTCCCCAGAGTCCCCCGCAACAACCAATGGGAACTACACTAAATTTATTTTGATTAAACATTTTCATTTCTTTTTTGCTGAGATTAAAGTGGTAAATAGCTTCATTTAAATTATCAACCACTATAATCTGATTTACGCCTTCTTTTGTGACATGGGTTGCGTAATAATAATTATGGCACTTGGAAACGAGCATGTTATTGCCTTTGAATCCAAGCGGTTCTAAATTGTCAGTAAGCATTTTCATAGTTAAAATTGTCAATAGGATTAATAGGGCATTAAAAAATAAACTACGGCTAAACTAAAACACATAATAGCCATAGGAGGAAATTTAAAAATGCAAATAAATCCACCAATGAGCCAAATTGATGAATTTACGTATCTGAATGATTTAATTATTTTCTCCATTGTTTTGATTCTTTTTTCGTCCATTAATACCAAAAAATAAATACATAATTGCAATGCCAAAATATGCTATAGCGCAGTAAGCTATTTCAGTAAAAAGAAGTATTATACCGCTTATAAACCAAACAGCCGATGTTAAAAGGTTAAAATTGTAAGTATTCATATTATTCAAGGATTGATTCTTCAATAACTTTTACAGATTCCATTTCCGAGTTTGTGTAACAAATAATTTTAGGACTTTTTAAAATAACATCACCAAATAAGTTTTTACCATACCGAATAGATACTACAATATTTGAAGAAGGGGTTTGAGTAATTAACCTAGCCTTGTCATTATCTGAGAATAAAAATTTATTCACATCAATTGGCTCGTTCTTTTTTACCAACAATTGTCCATTAACGAAGTCAATGTTGTTTTCAGAATATTTTTTATAGATTATTGTGGAAGCGTTAAATTCTTCGTATTTTGTAATTTCTAGCGGACGATAATGAATGGTATTTTCTTCTTTACAAATTATATTTGAAGGGAGTAAATATATCAAGGCAAAAGCTAAACAAAGGAAAATACAACCCGCAAGGAAAAAATCGGTGCTGTTTTGCCCCATTATAGTATACGAATGATAATAAAATACAAATGCTCCAATAAGTGCGACAAATCCAATAATCATGACAATAATCAATCCAGTAATCATAAATTCTTTCCTTATTTAATTTTTTGACCTATGTAAATCATACTGTTTTATATTTTGTAACTACATAGTACCGCATCTTATGAAAAAAGTCAAGAAGAAATTACAACTTTTTCAAGGTTCTTTAGTTCTTGTGAAATGTTTGACTTAGCTTGGCATTCAAACATATTTCTTATCTTTTGATGTGGATAGATATAGTCTCTAGAATGTACAGAGATCATACTTTTCAAGAAGTCTATTCTTCCTTGAGTCCACTTCTTAAAGAATTCTTGTTCGCTTCCACCATCCTTATTTAGATATTCCTGAAAAACTCTTTCTCTATATTCTTCATAAAGTATTTCAGTATTGCGATGAAAAGATAAATAGTTGTAACCAAGCGGAAGCAGATCGATGCTGGCAATCATTTCTTCATCTTCTGTTTCAAACTTCCATCGATCATGTTTGGTTGCTTTAATTAGGGTTGCCACTTGTTTTTTTACATCATCCTTGGCAGAAGCAATAGTATTAACTGCAATTATAACGCTTTCATCGACTGAAGGAACCACATCGTGTAGCCATAAGGCATATTCCATTATAGGATCTTGTCCCCAGTAAAGATCCATAGCTTCCAAACAATCCATGACATGGAAAACATTGTGATACGTATTTACTTTCATAGGTACAATGTAATTTTCGTACCAAGCTTGAAAAATGTCTTCTTCACTCCATTTTAAATTAAAAATAGGATTCTTAATTATTTTTGAGAAGCGTTTGAAGGCATAGTTAAGGGACAATTCTTTTAATGTGTATTTAGAAATATATGGTCTTACGGTTTTTCTCCATCCGTTATGTCCCACTAGTCCTTTAATCCAGCTTGAACTAACCATTTCAAGATCTTTATCTGGCATAATATAAATGGTTTCAATGTCGGGTTCAATTTGGCGGTTTGTTTTGTATATTTGGTTTTCATATTGGAAATCAAAAGCATCTCGGATACCTCTTACCAGAAATTGTGCTCCCAATTGTTTTGCAAAAGTAGCTAGATATACTCCTTCTGGAAGAGAAATTATTTCAACTTGTGGATCTCTTCCATCATCCTTCCAAAGATCTTCTGGGATTGTTTGGTTTAGCATAAGGATACGTTTTTGTTGACTAAACGTGGTATTTTTTCCGGGAGCAGTGGCTACAACAATATAGACTTTTTCAAAAATAGCACAAGCCTTTTTAATTGACTGCCAGTGTCCGTAGGTTGGGGGATCAAATGTCCCCCCATAAACTGCTGTTAATCCCTTCATTTATTTCTCCTCTACATCTTTATTCGTCTGTAGGTCGTAACGGTTAACTATATAAGGTTTCATCTTCCTTATACCTCCAAAAATATCGCTATTCACATATTGTTCTAGAGCTATATTTTTGTCTTCCTCTGCATACAAAGAGGCAACTTCCGTTTTAACTGTTTTGAAAGTATCTCCGTGAGGATAAACAACTGTCATAACGCCATTAGTTCGAATAATATCGTAAATAGGAATTTCTTGATGTTCACATTGTAAAGTAATTATAGCAATAAGAATCAAGATAAAAAGAATAATTCCAAGAAAATTAAAACTATTGCTAACAGCTTGAGATTCAGGACGGCGTTTATCACATCGAGCTGCCACAGCTATGACAAAAAATAAAATCATTAATTGAGCTATAATCCAAATCACCATTTTTACTCCTTTACAATCCCAGATCTTGTTTTAGATCTTGAATTATTTTTCCTTCTTCGGTTAACTTATGTTTTGTTTGATCTGGTTCTGTAATTTTTCCAGAACCTGTTATTTCTATAAGTCCCTTTCGCCTAAGACTTTCAAAAATAACAAGAGTCAGAAAATATGGAATTACTAGTGTTAATCCAGAATCTTTTTGGAGTTGATTATCTGTCTTGTTCGTCTCAAAATCGGTGAGCTTTTTAATTAATGCGATTACATCCTGAGCTTCGTTATAGTTGACCTCATTA
>JAEOUK010000108.1 GCA_016839385.1 Promethearchaeota archaeon | reverse complement strand
GAATGATGGGTTGGATTTTGATTATTATCGAGATTTGATAAATGACCGATATTTCCAAATAATTTTTTAATCAATTCGTCCAAATTCTTAAATTTGTAATTATTGAAATCATCATCATCTTTGCGTGTGTTATTCATTTCGTAACCTCTTGTTAACTATTAGTTAACATACACTTAAAAACTTTGAGCTTGATCTATAAAAGATTTTTGGACATTTTCTTAACAATTTTGTTGACTTACACAAATTTTATTTTAAAATATTAATAGGAATTCGTAAGACATGCTAGAGTCAATTTTTCTTATTGAATTAAACTTTGAAGAGTTGGAAGAAACCCTCAATGAAGTAGAAGATGCTCTAGAAATGCCTGAAATTCCCGGAAAACATGGGATTATTACACATTTCTATCCTCAAATATCTATCTCTCTCAATAACTCAGGAGCAATTGGAAGGATTCTTTTAAAGCATATTAATGCAATTCGTACACACAAAAATAATGGTACCTTTCCAGATTCTATCGTAGAAGCGGCTGATTCTACGAATGATACAGATTTTGAGGAATTAGATGCAGACGATACTGAAGAAAAATTCTATGCAAAACTATCGGGTACTTATCTCAGCGGAACTTCTCCTTTAGAAGGAAATCCAATCCATTTAATATCAACATTGAGTCCTGAATTACTTGCTAGACATAAGTTTGAACAATCCAAGAAATCCCTAGAAATGCCATTTGATATGCATCCTCACATCATTTATGATTCCATGATTTATTCGTGTTATATACCATCTAATCAAATCTTGTGTCTAGTGTTTGATAAAAATGATAATCCTTACGATTTCACACGTGCAATTGAGGATATTGTAGATGTATTCATTTACTCCCATCTAGAAGATTTTCACCAATATACTCAAGAAGAGATTGAAACTACCCTTATGAGCATATATATTGACATTCGCAGCAGATCCTTAATATTAAATGAGGATTGCGCATTCTTTATTGGGCAAGATGAACTAAGAGAACGACTCATTGACGGAAATAAAGACAAAATCATTAAAGTCTTCTTGTATGGGATCGATAATGTGGGAAAATCTTCTTTTATGCGGTATTTAAAAACAGGTAAATTTGATCTAGATTATTTCGCTCCCACGAAGAAATTCGTTGTGCATAGAATTTCCTTACCCCAAGGGTATAAAATAATTTGTTGGGAAATGCCCGGTCAAAAATCATTTCGACGTGTATGGTTACGTGGAGTGCAAGAATCCAATATTTTGCTATTTATGCTCGACGCGTGTGATGAGGAAAGATTTATCGAGGCAAAACGCGCTTTTTGGTCTATTGTGACACGTTATGAAGTCAAAAACGTTCCCGTGCTATTCCTTGCAAACAAGGTAGATCTCATAGAGAATAAAACCAAACTTAGTGAAATTGAACCATTTTTTTCATTACCAGAGTTGCGAGGTAGAAAATGGTCCATAAAATTCACCAGTCTAGTTACTAAAGAAGGAATTAAAGAAGTAATTGATTGGATTACCGAAACTGTGAAAGAAAATTTGCTTGAAGACATTAAAATGTCTAGTTCACTATGATATTCAAAGATTAATTACCAATGGTTTAAAGTTGTTTTTCTCGGGCAAAACGCAAACATAAGCTCCATTTCTTTCGTATTCATCCATCTGTGAATTACGTATTCCATGCCAATGACCATAATAAAATGATTTAATTTCGATTTCTGGATGTCTTAAAGACTGAATAAAATCAAGCGATGGCGGATTTCGGTGATGGAGAATAATTATGTCTTGGGATGCGCTTTGAAGCACACTCTCCTCAATATATTTCTGGTATTTTCCAATTAATTCATATCTTATTTGGGACCAAGATTTTGATTTGGTATCTTTTTCATACCAGGGAAATCCAAAGAAATGGTAATCTCCAAGCTGAATGCCAGTATTTCTTAGCAAATAAATATTATTCCCTATAAATTGTGTGTTATTTCTGTAATCGCGAGTGTAATCAAAAACGTCATCTAATTTTTCCAGTATTTCCGTAATTTTTTCCTCAGACAAATTCATACGAAGTAAATGAAGTTGCAGCAGTTCCACATTTAGATAAAGGCTTCCATTGGGATGCTCGACAGGGACTCTCGTTAAATCAAACCAAAACTCATGGTTACCTTCGACAATAATAATCGGGATTTCTTTGTTCACCCACTGCCGGATGAAGCCTAATTGTACAAATGGATAGAAAAACCACATTGGATTGATTTTCTTAATTACTTGCTTGGAAAACGGGAAAGTTGACAAATCCCACGTAAAATCTCCGCAAAAGATTAATACATCTAATTTTTCAGACTGATTTTTATAAAAATACTCTAAATCTTTATAAAATTGTTCCGTGTATCCATATTTTTCTGCTAGAATCGTAATTTTCGTTAGGGACCAAGGATAATGCAAGTCTGAAATAATTCCTAATCGCATCGTTTATCTATATGGATCGATCCTTTATGTATCATGGGTTGTGATACATTAGCTATAATGGGATCCCACACAAAAAATGGGAATACCTTATTTGGTAAAAATTCAGACAGAGAACCAGACGAAGTACAAAATGTTGTATTTTTTCCTGGTAAAGAATATTCGGATAAGAAGGAAGTGAAATGCACTTATATCTCTATTCCACAGGTTGAAAAAACGTATGACGTTATACTTTCACAACCTTTTTGGCAATATGGAGCAGAGATGGGCGTAAATCAGTTTGGAGTTACGATTGGTAATGAAGCAGTGTTCACTATTGAACCACTTAAAAGTACAGGATTGTTGGGGATGGATATGCTCCGATTGGCATTAGAGCGCTCGAAAACCGCAAAAGAATCTCTTAATATAATTATCGATTTATTAGAAACTTATGGGCAAGGAGGAAATTGTGGTTACAAATCCAAACTGAATTATCATAATTCATGGTTAATAGTAGATAGAAATCAAGGATTCGTATTAGAAACTGCTGGGGAACACTGGATATGGAAAGAATTTGAAGATAATTATAGCATCTCAAATGTTCTCACAATTGAAAATTCCTATGATGAAATTTCAGAAAATGCAATCTCTAATGCTATCAATAAAGGTAAATGCTCTTCAGCAAATGATTTTTCCTTCAAGGATTGTTATTCAGCAAAAGGGTTAAGATTTTTAATGAGAACCCTTTATCGAACTGGTGGGAAAGGTGCGGAGAGACGCAATCAGCATTATACCGCAGCTTGCCAATATGTTGCTGATAAAACTGCAACGGTACAATCTTTGATGGGAATATTACGGAATCATGCTGTTCAGAATTATAATCCTGAAGTGGGAACGAACAAAGATGTGTGCTGGCATGCAGGAGACAATCTTATTCGGAATTCTCAGTCAGTAAATTCCTTTATTACAGAAACCAGCACTGATGATGTAACTACAATTTGGACAACTATCGGGAGTTCGCCTTGCATTCAATCTTACAAACCATTTTTCTTGAAACAAAATGGATCTAATTCATTCCCCGAGATGGGATTCGGGTATAAATTTTACAATAAAGATTCCATATGGTGGCAGAATGAAGTGTTACATAGACTTGTATTGAAAAATTACCCTGATCGAATGCCTACTTATGAAAAAGAAAAACTAGCAACTGAATCTGATTGGATCAATCAAGTTTTGAGCACATTACAAAACAAAGGAGATATTTTCGGGTTATCCAAAGAAATTTTTACTAAGTCTGTCGAATTAACTGAAAAATGGATTGAACGGGTAAAAACAGTTCCCGATAAACTTTTGAAATCAGGATACAAAAAATTCTGGGATAAACTTTCGAAATCCAATAAAATGGAATAAAAAAATTAAGAGAAAATATAGAAAATCGCCACTCCGGCAGAAATCAAGAGAATAACTCCCATTACTATTAGTCTGACCGTGAGTTGGTGGGATTTCATTATTTTCTTAAACGGATTTTTTAACGGTCCCCACTTTTCTTCTGTTTGTGGGATCTCAAAATTGTAGGTAAAAGTCTCACTTTCGATCCGCAGATGGTTAATGGGAACACAGAAATACAAGAAGAAGAGAAAAATCAAAACTATAGTTATCACTGTCGTTCCCACGGTTTCTAATATAAGAATCCATCGTGAAAAATCCCCGTACACATATGAATAAATCGTTTGAATTAATCCAATACCTGAAAGCCACATAGCAGATAGCACTTCGAATGGCTTTAATTTCCTCAAATTCGGTGTAAGAGATACTGATTTAGCCTTGAATGCTGCCAAATGAGTGTTTTTACCTAGATAGGATGAATTATAAAAGAATTTTCCACTAGATTGATCGAAATCCACCATTTGTGTTCTGTTAAAATCCGTAAGAAACGCAGTGATGATTAGACCGATTCCAAAAACCGTTCCTCCGAACCAGAAAAGTGCTCCAAATAGGATTTGGAATGCATAGGACACAACAGATATGATTAATATAGTAATTCCTAAGATTAATCGGAAGTACTTATATTGATTTTCTTGCTTAATCAATAAATCTCCTTTGGGTTGAGCTGCATCATCTGGTAGAGCTTCACTACCTTCCTTAAATTCTCGATCTACATATTCTAACACTTCTAAAATCTTTATTCTAGCAGTTATTTCTTGAGGACTAAACCACATTTCGTAATATTTCTCTGGAGTCACGATTTCCATATAATTTTGAGGATTTACTGCCAGTAGAAACATACAAATGATATAAATCGCTGCTGTAACCGTCATCATAATTGGAAATTCATGAGTCAATGCCCGGGGTTCATCAAACATAGGAACACCATATCTTAACATCAGTAGAGATGTTGGGATGAAATAAATTATCCATAAAACTCGATGACCTACATTGTTATTTTGATAGCGTAATCCTTCTACCTCTGTTCTAGCAATTTCCGTTAGTTTGGGGAATAACAGTCTTCGCTCATGCACATAGTAAATGTTCTTACTTTTAGCGATTTTTCCTGGATAAGAAGAAAAAACAGAATAAATGAGCATAGCTGATCCAATTAAAAGAGCAGGGAATCCCACCAACCAGAAAAATGACATATTTCCCAAAGTTAATGCAGTTCCATGAAACTCTTCAACGGGAATATCCTCGGGCGGACCAAAGTACGCGCCTAAGAAGAAATAATCCAGAATACCGATAGCTAATAACAATATCGCTGCAATAAATCGAGTCCATGGGATAGAAACAAAATTAATTTCCTCCATTACCTGCTCTCTATAATTTTCCGATTTCTTATAAGTCCATTCTCCTTCCGACAAGATTTTAGGGGAAAATGAGAAAAACATACCCACTAGGATCGCTCCAACTAGGAAAATTAATACTGCGTAGAAATATTGACTGGTTTGAGTTGCAAAAACAGCCATTAACACTGCAGTTGCAACAAAAACTAATCCAATAAAGAAATAAGAATATCTACGACGTTGATTTTTCACACTAATCTGATTAATAGACTCGGTCATTCTAATCCCTCCAAATATCCGAAATATTTTAGTATATAATATGGTAACGTGTAACTGATACCGATTCGTTCCTCAACATAATTGGGATTTCGACGTATGAAACTCCAAATGTTATCAGTTGGGCTATAGGGGTTTGAATTCCAGATAAAAGTATCTACTCGGTACATAGAAACCGTTCTGGGTCTCAAATAACGATCATCTAACATACCATCCATCAGTTCCCCAGGTAACCAACGGAAAATTTTCCCAATCGGATTATAATCAAAGAAATTTTTCCATTTCTGAATATTCGGATCTAATTCCATCCATACTCCTCCTAAATCTTCCCTTCTGACAGATTTGTTTGTTCCACCATATGCATCGTCATAAATGGGATAAGCGGTGAATTGATGCAATTGGTCGAGTGTATCCCATAAAATTTCTTCGAAATCCTCTTGGGTATATCGTGTGCTTGTTGTTGTTCGTTTGGCATTGAAAGCTAAAAATACTGCATTTACTTGAGCGTTTCGCTGGTATCGGAATAATTTATAATCCCTTTCATATGTCTTAATGAAGCGATTAAACTGGATTGGATCATCTTCTAATAATACATATGCCATAAGCATATCTTGGGTGAAGCCATTTGCGTAATATTCATCAACTGTATTGCTTTCGCCGATATGCGGAGAGTGGGCCTGATACATCTCCCTAGTACAGAAATAATTATATAATTGTGCATACCGTTCATTCTCAGGATATGCTACAGTTGCCATTTTCATTAATAGCATTTTCCACTCCCCTGTTAATGTAAACATGTTCTCAAGATGGGCACCGCAAGGATTTCCATCACCATGGATTTCCTGATACATTGAATCAATGACTCCGTTTGATATTTGACCGACAATCTTTCCTATTATATCTTGGACCCATGGATCATCACATAATTTTAATGCAGCAGCCAATCCGAAGAAATATCCTCCCAACTCATCTTTACTTGTGTATAACCTTACACGCCATTGACTGTAATCTTCACCTCCCATCGCCGTTCCATCAGTTCCATTAAACATTTTATAATGTGTGTCACTAAACATCTCCGAATAATTTGCATCGTTCACATGATCAGGTCTTGCATAAAATCGGGCAAGAGTTTGACCTGGAAATTCAGGTCCTAATCCCCCATTTGGAACTGCCATAAGCATTGCTAATCCAGTCGCAAGACGTTTTATAAGTTCTAAAGATTCAGCTTTTTTAGTTGCGTTAGTTAAGGTAGCGAAACGGAAACTTTCAGCTGCTAATGAGGCTCCTGTATATAATCCTGCATTATCCGTTAGATGATATCTACGAACTGTTCCATTATTCCATCTGTCGCAATTAACAGATAGGTTGATGGGAGTATGATAATTAGTACCATTTGGTTGTGGTAATTGACGTGTTTGATACGCATCTGCTAATTCATCCATTTTATCCAAATCAGCAATGATATCTACCAAAGGAGTCCAAGGTACTCTGTTATCTACATCAGGATTGTAAAGATCATTTGGATCATAATAATTCATATCCCGAGAGAACGCATGGGAATATAAACCACTAAAGAAAAACCCGATAAAACCTCCAAATCCTCCTAATAAAATCAAAGGAATAAACACCACAAACGTAAGAATGGTGTACTTTATCTTGATTGTTTTGCGTTTTGTTATTTTCGTGCTTATCACCAGATATTTTTTTACTTATTCTCCTTCCTCTTGAATGTATAAATAACCATTGTCGTGCTAAAGATGGGAAATTTGCGTTTTGATCAAAGATTAAGTGATTTTGATCAGTAGATATTAAGGAATTCAGAAACTATGCCAACTATCATCAAAATATCATTACGATTTTTTCGGTCGTGAAAACATGAAAATATTTATGGTAAACCAAGGTGTACTTGAAGAAAAACCCGAACTTGTAAGTCACCCAATTTTTAGTACCGGAGATGTGTATATTGTCGACAATACGGAGACAATCTGGCTTTGGATTGGTGAAAAATGTTCGGTAGATGAAAAAGCAGTTGCTGCCGCGGAAGCTCGACGAATTGATGAAGAACGCGGTGGAAGTGCTAAAATTATTACAGTTGACCAAAATTACGAAACACCCGAATTTATGACACTCCTAAACGGGTTAAAAATTGTCCACAAAAATCTTGCCAAAACAATGCTGCGGGATGTTAGTACTGGACATTACGCCGGACATGAAGAGCACATCAACACTCTCTATCGGATCTCTTCAGAAGAATTCGATGGGGTGGATTCCATGAAATTCACGCAAGTTGAATGGCATAAAGAATCCCTAGATTCAGAAGATGCATTTGTAGCCGATCTGGGTGATTATATATGGATTTGGCAAGGAAGTACTTGTAACATAAAAGAAAAAGTCAAAGCTCGAAGTTTTGCAACTCAATTTGATGCAGACCGTGCTGGCGTACAACAAGTGAAAGTTTTTGAAGAGGGTGAAGATGAAGAATTCTTAGCGATTTTTGATGGAAACCTACCAGGAAAACAAACAATAGGTCCAGATTTACATCCTGAGCAAATGGAAGATGAAGAGGAAAGTGTATTCTCGGAAACCCCTAAACCGAAACCATTACCTTTACCAGGGGAGACCATTGTTTCTGAATTTGCACCAGAACCGGAAGAAGAAGTTCAAATTCCTGAATATGAACCAGTTCCTGATTATTCTGAAGGATATTCTGAACCTGCCTTTGAACCTGAACTCGAACCAGAAACTGAACCAGCACCAAAACCCTCAATTCCTCCAAGTGATATTATGGTACAACGAGATGGGGGAAGATTGAAATGTCCGCGCTGTGGAAACATCAAAGTCGTCATGATTCGTGAAGTGGAAGACAAGACTCACATCCTCAACGATTATCCGTTAATCTATGCCAAGAAATATATATGTGGCGTATGTGGTACTCACTGGCGGGTTGAAGAATAAACCGTAAAGACTACCCAACGTAATTTAAACATTTTTTATTTTCCTTTATTTTTCGTACTAAACTATATTTTAATCTTCAACTAAAAGAGGAATTAATGAACGATTTACCGCATTTTCCCCTTATTGATGGGCATATTGACACTTTGTTTGGATTAAAGCATCAAGAGAATCGAAATTTTCATCTACGCAGTGATGATGGTCATTGTGATTTGCCCAGAATGCGTGAAGGTGGAGTAGTTGCAGCTATTTGTGCTATTTGGCCAGCAAAAACTCGTAGGAGTATACTTCAAGGATTGGACGATTGGCTACACCTCGTATATAATCCAAAAAATGAATTACTTCACATAAAATCCCTTCAAGATTTTGATCATGCAAAAATTGATAATAAAATTGGTGCGATCTTGCATTTCGAGGGTGCTGGTGGAATTGATAAAACTTTCCAACTCCTACGGATTTCCTATCATTTGGGACTAAGAACATTAGGATTATGTCATGCAAATAAAAACAGATATGCGGCTGGTGTTATGTTTGGAGATGAAAAGCAATTTGATTCTGGATTATCGGAACATGGTAAAAAACTAATACTGGAAGCGCAATCTTTAGGAATTACAATCGATGCTTCTCACTTGAATGATCCTGCATTTTGGGATCTAGTTGAAGTAACTTCTAAACCTTTCATGGCTACTCATTCCAATAGTCGAGTGATAGGGAACCATTTACGAAATTTAACTGATAACCAGTTAAAAGCAGTTCAAGAGAAACATGGAACTGTGGGAATAAATTTTGGAGGTTTCTTTCTGGATCCAACGATAAAAAAAGATTCTATGAACACTCTAACTCTTGATATATATAAGAAACACATCGATCATATTGTGGAAGTTACTGATATTAACACTGTGGCAATTGGAACTGACTTTGATGGAACTAGGATCCCCGATTGTATGAAAGATGTGACCTATCTGCCTAAACTCTGGCAATATCTTCTCGATAACGGGTACTCCAAGCATGACCTCGAAAAAATTACACACAAAAATATTCTAAGGGTTTTCAAAGATACGTGGAAAACATGATATCAATAATGAACCATAACAGATCCGCTCAAATAGAGGATAGCATACACATGAGTATAGGTGAATTTTTATGGTAGATTATTTGAAAAAAGAACTAAATATGAGTTTTGAAGATGCAGTAGCACATGTTGAGAAAATCATTCAGGAAGAAGGCTTTTCTCACATGTTGACGAAATCTATTGACCAAATCTTCAAAAAGAAGTTAGAAATTGATTATGATTACAAGATAACTATAATTCTTGCTTGTGGACCTGAGTTTGCTAAGGGAGCTCTAGATGTCACGTGGAAAATGGGAATGCTATTTCCTTGTTCTTTTGCGGTGTATGAAAAAGATGGAATGGTGTTTGTTGCTCATATTTCCATCATGAAGATTGGTAAAGAGCTTTTTACTGATGTTTCGGATAAAATGGGCCCCGTAATTAAGATGACCGGGGAAGCAGTTCATCGCGCTTGGAATAGGTTCTAAAAAAATATAAATTACTTTTTATTTCCAAATTTTTCATTCCAGACGGTCATACCGCCTTTCATAACAATAGGTTTTTTGAAACCCGCATT
>JAEOUK010000651.1 GCA_016839385.1 Promethearchaeota archaeon | reverse complement strand
TAATCCTTTTAAGGTTGGTAATTTTCCCGGATAAGTACTTTCCCTCTAATTTACCGAGTTCATACTCATTTTCTGCTTCTAGATGAAGATATTTTTGCTCCTTTACATTAACCCACTTTGCATAATTTCTATTAACTGCAAAAAAAGATCTTCGACACCCGACAGAGAAATTTAATGAAAAGCTGATGAACACGATTAATAATAAAGTAAAAACATTAATTTTTCTGAACTTCTTTCGTGCCAATCTAGGCTTCGAATCTTTAGATTTAACAACTAAATTCTCTTCTTCCATGAACATCAATCCAAAAAAACGTGTTTTATTGGATTCTTCCAGCTATCTATAAAAAGATCTGAATTTTTGAAGAAATAGAAAGAAATTATAAATTGTTCTGATTTAATTCTTTTTCTTCGTCATCGAACCAAAATCTGAATTTGTTGTTGCATCAGTTACTACTGAACGTGGTTTCCATCCTACTTTCTTTAAAATGGGTAGAACTTTATCCTTTAAATTTGTGGGAATGTCTGCTTCAACTCGAATAAATTTAGCCAGTTCCTGCCCATCAGGAAATCTATTGCTGTATTTTTCGCAAATATCGATGTAGTGTGCAAGTTTAATAGCTCGACCTTTAACTCCATCTGCTGGTCGAATCACTAATTTCGCTAAAAGTATCATACATTCATTCAAATCTTCCGCAGTTACCAATAAATGTTCAGGTGAGGGTGTTTCGGATGATATATTACCCGTTCGCCCGTCAATTATCTCCCAATTTTCCTCAAGATCTTCCCTTCCAAGATACATTCGTCTATATTCTGCGGAATGAGGTCCTACAATTACTGGAATTCCTAAACCATTAACATGAGATGCAATTGATGCTGCTTTTTGAGACATTGCCCCCCAGGCTAGTCCTACTGCACCTACTCTACATAATGAATAATCAGCAATTTCCTCGAAGTTTGCACGTAATGGTCTACGGGCAAAAATATTCGCTACCTTGCATACTGCTCCAGTTATATGAGAATTTGATACGCAGCTTCCCACATTTACTAGACCTCCTCTATCAAACGCACCTTCATATTCTTCATATAATGAAGTACCATTTTCAGTCTTATAACGAGCAATATCCATAGCCCCACATCCAGAGGTTATGACAATAAAACCTCGTTGTAAAAATTCTTCTGCAATTTTAGCAACTTCATTTTCCTTTGCATGATAGTTTGCACAACCTACAATTGCAATCACCCCAGGTATCTCTCCCATAACGATCGGTGCACCAACATTACGAATCTCCGTATCACGAACAGGTCCACGCCCTGAACGCAGTTTATATTTTTCTGTAGCTATTCTTAGTCGGTCTGCATAAATAATTACATCAAATGGAGATAATCCTTGAGAAACACAATCGTCTTCACAACGTCCACAACTTAAACATTCGTCAGCGAAGGGACTGATTTTATCAAATTCACCTTCTTTTGCCCAAGACATAATATCTACTAAAGGTAAATCATTCGGGCAATTGCGTTGAAAATTTCCACACCCTGTACAACGCAATGCTTCATTAATTATTTCTTTTTCATCTGGTAAGAATTTTAATTTCTTTCGAGATTCATGAACTCGCATAGCAGTTTCAACAGCAACTGCTCCTGCTTTAGCAGGATCTAAGATTAAAGCTCCTGTTACTTTATAAGTTGCTAAATCTTGTACAATATCTTCTATATTGTCGTTAGTTCTATTGGGTAGTCCGAACATGCATTTATCATTTGTCGCTAAGAATGGTGCTTTAATTTTTATCGCTTCTTGGTAGGTCTTCAAGTTGATACATTGCTCATCAACCATCACAACATCTGGTACTCCTGTTCGTATGTAATTTAATTGTTTTGAGATGGTTCCTACAACTTTTGCAGAATCATAGTATCGAGTTAAATCTAACGATGTACAGCAAATAGCTCCTACATCAATCTTATCAGCGACTCCCTTTTCTCTTGCATAATCTACTAATTCTACACACGGACTCACATTATGACCGATTGCTAAAATATTAGGTTTAGTTCTATCGATAGTTCCCATTCCAACTTCTACTAAATGCGCATCTGTATCCCCTTTGGGAAACCCATATGCAGCGATTTGAACAGCATCAGATATTTCCATACCAACACCATCTGCTAACCCTGCAGCAAAAGATTTCACTTCATAATCAATAAATGCCCCTTCTTGACCTGTGTGACCAGAAGCTAGAACATGAGTGATTTGGTTTTGGACCCATTCCATTGCATCTTTCAAATCGGAGAGTTTTTTAGGCTTAATTCCAGTAATAAGCCGTGTAATTGGCATTTCTACTTCAATTTCTTTCCCATAATCTAAGGGCACATCTCCATATTTTGTCATCAAATAGTGTAGTAGGTGGTCCCCGTGTGCAGAATGGCAAGAGGCACCGATGCAGCAAGCTATTGAAACTATCTTTGCACAAGCTCCATTTAGATCAATTCCACATGCACCTCTCCGACCTTTAGATAAATTGCATTTTCCAAAAGTACATAATTCACACACATCATTAATTGGTTCATAAAATGGAGGATATCGTTTCATTAATCGCATAAACCAATCTCGCAAGTCTGCAATACAAGGTTTAGGAGTCGGACCCATAGGTTCCCATTTAGAAGTATCTCCAACGAGCTTCCCAATTGTCATTTCAAATCCTTTTATCTTACCAAATCGCCCGGTGTATTGTTCTACAGTTATTTTTGTTGAGTTTTCCGTCATACCGTTTTCCTCAAATGCTAGTTATTGAGTGTTGAAATTATATACTGCCTTTGAACTTATTCCGATATTTCTAATGCTTTCATTCAATGAAATTACAACATGATCAGAATAGAAGCAAGATCAGTGCTTTAATCACGAAAAAATATTCCTTTTTTAAGATTTAAAGATAATTTTGAACAATTCTCGAAGATAAGTGAAATAAGGTCAACTTAAAAGGGTTTACAACTGTTGAAGAATGAAATAAAGCTATAGAGCTTCAATTAAAAACAATAATCCAGAAGCAACAATTAATAACACTCCCGCAAGACCCCACGCTGCTATCCGATAAGTGGTGAACAATTCTGGTACGATCCCAAATATCACTGCCTCCAATATACCTCCTATTAAAAGCCAGTACCATCTAACAGTAATAATCCACCGAGGTCCAAACACTCCTATTGAGCCTAACAAAGTAATACAAATCAAGATTCCTAAAATTGGGAGAAGAACTGTATAAATAGTATATCTAAATCCCAGTCTAAAATCCAATATAATCATGATTATGTGGAATACTATAGCAGTTATACACCCCAATGCTGCAAAAATCTTGGTTAATTTTGCATATTTGAATCTCCAGTGATCAAAAGGATTTTTCTTCTCTTTCGGCATTTCAATTACCACTTAGTATAAGATTAGAGAAAATCCCTAAAAATTTTTACAAGATTATCCACATATAGTTCTGGTTTTAATTTTGCTAGTATTTTTTTTTCATTGCGAGCGGGTTGATTCTGTACCCGTTCCTTGATATGGTTCAATAAAGCTAGTGCGGATTGTTTAGGAGATGAATAGCTTATCGGTATTATCGATGCAAGCTCAAAAATCTTCTCTAAGTGTTCTCTAGCTCCTATTAATCCGTTCTGATCAATAGCAACAGCACAACCAGCTGCTGCTGCTTCAATAATGGTAATTCCAAATGGTTCGTATGAAGATGTGTGGATATATATTTCATTCTCTCTAAGAAGTGTGACCATTTCGCTTAGAGAAATTCTCCCAATCAAATTTACTCTTCTGTGTAAATTAAATATTTCAATGGTTTCTCGTATTTTATTGGCATATTCCTTATCTAGTGATTCCCCGATTATGGTATATTTGAAATCTACACCCATTTTTTCTAATTCATGTATCAAAGGGAAAACACGTAGCATATTTTTTTCCGGAACTATTCGAGATATTGTTATCAATTTAACTGTGTCATTTTTTAGTTCCTTGAAAGGAATTTTATAGAGTATTTCCATAAAGTCCTTAGTTAACGGAGCATAAATGGTGTATACTAATTTTCCACCATTTTTCAGACACCATTCTTTATCAAAACTGGATAGAGTGATAATTACATCCGAATTAGAAATTAGATTTTGCTCTTTTTTTTTGACAAGATCATAGGTTTTGCTGTTAGAGATATATTCTTTAAAAAATGAGAAAATTCTAAAGAATTGACCAATCAATGGTATAGAAAGCAGTTTTTTTAGATGGATAGCTACATCAGCAGTATGCCAATCCGGATTAATAATTAAATTGGGATTATATTCTATAATCTTGTTTACAGAATTATGACTTTGGAGAAAAAATCCATTCCAATCACATGACGGACTGAGATCTTTTACAGATTTGATATGAATTGGTAGTATTTCTAAACTACCTTTATCCATCCATTTCTGCATAGTATCATTAATTTCCCCAAAATCAGGGCAAATGACCATAACATGGAATCCTCTCTCTAACAAACCAAATATTTGAATTTGGGAAAGGGTTCCATTTCCTGAGAATATTGGTTCAAGGAAATCGAATGTTAAGTATAATATTTTCTCATGTCCGTCCATAATTCCTCATTTTATCCTATTACGATTTCAAACAAATTACCTAAGACTAAGAAGATATTTCGTTTAATACGTTTGTTTTGTTACAAACACTTTTAATATAGAGGGTGAATACACGCGATTGTCTTAGGAGATATATGATAAAATGTCTGATTATTTCGATAAAAAAGCACAAGGTCAAAAACGGGCGGATCTAATTAAGGAACGATTAGGTAAAATTAAACATAAGATTGTTGTAATGAGTGGGAAAGGCGGTGTTGGTAAAACAACTGTCGCGGTGAACCTAGCCATAAAACTCGCTGCTCTTGGAAAAACTGTTGGAATACTGGATGTCGATATCACAGGCCCAAATGTGGCTCTCATGTTAAACATGGAGGGTACGAGACTTGAAGCGAATACAGAGGCTCAAACCTTTTATCCCGCTATCGGTCCTATGAATTTACGGGTAATGAGCATGGCATTTTTACTAGAAACTAACGATACACCTGTGATTTGGAGGGGTCCTATGAAAATGACTGCTATTCGACAATTTCTTGCAGAAGCAGAGTGGGGTGAATTAGATTATCTTATTTTTGATCTACCTCCAGGGACGAGTGATGAAACTCTTGATATTATGCAGCTTGTTGAGGATGCTGGGATTGTCATAGTTACAACACCTCAGGATGTTGCTTTACTAGATTCAAGGAAAACTGTTATGATGTCTAAAAATATAGGACGCAAAATTTTAGGTGTCATTGAAAACATGGCAGGATATACATGCCCTCACTGCGGAGAAAAAGTAGATATCTTTGGAATTGGTGGTGGAGAAAGAGCCGCAGAAAAATTAAACGTTCCTTTCCTTGGAAGAATACCAATTGAAATTGAAGTTCGAATTCACGGGGATGATGGATTACCATTTATTATCCAAAATCCGAATTCTGCAAGTTCTCTTGCTTTAGAACATATTGTCAAGAAAATCGAAAATGCGATGGAATCCTCATAATCTAAAACAATATTTTTTAATCTCTTTTTGTTAATTGAAATGTATGACAGAAGATAGATCAGCAGAAGATATGGTACTATACAACGAAAAAGGTAAAATTGCGTATATCACTTTAAATAGACCTGAAAAGCTTAACGCAATGAATATACCTTGTTTAAAAAGGATTCTAGAACTAATTCGGCACGTAGATGCTAATCCTAAGATAAAAGTCCTGGTTATTAATGCAGTAGGACGCTTATTCAGTACTGGTTACGACTTAAAAATATTTAAAATGCCTATATCTCCAGATGAATTGGAATATTTCCTTGATATCGCTGCCACTTTGTCAAAATCGTTACGTATGCTCAAAAAACCCACAATTGCAGAAATTCAAGGTTCTGCAATAGGATTTGGTTGTATTTTAGCATTTGCATCCGATTTTAGATTCGTAGCAAACAAAGAAGATCTATACTTTCACCTTCCTGAATTAGGGATAGGTATCTTTCCAGCTTCTGGACCCTCAACTAATCCTTTAATTCAATTAGGTGGGATGCGAGCAAAACAAATGTTACTGGCTGATGAGCGAATTTATGTTTCCAAATTGGATAAATGGGGTGTAATCACTGAACTATGCGAGCCCGATGAATTAACGAAACGAGTAAAGCGGTTTGCTCGTAATCTGGCTGATAAAGATGATTTATTGCTGTATACCACGAAAACTGCTTTAACAATCATGGAGAAGCGTTTTCTAGAGGATTGCTATAATATTGAATTAGAATTTGCCAGATATTGGATTAAAAATATTATAACAAAAGATACGAGTGAATTAGATACAATAATTAGAAGTATGTGGGATAAATACGGAAAATAAAAATTAATCCCATATCT
>JAEOUK010000747.1 GCA_016839385.1 Promethearchaeota archaeon | reverse complement strand
TGCATGCACTGATGGGTGGATGGGACTTAGAAACCATTGAAACCCTTCGCAAAGCAAAGGAAATCTCGGGACCATCAAAATTATTCGTGAATTTCATCTATTGGGTAGCTCGGGGATTTGGTCTGCCTAACAAAGAAGATTCAAAACGTGCACAATATTATAATAAAGTAGGATTAGACCATACCAATGTGCGTAAAGAGATAGGTGAATTAATGGAAATAAAGCTGAAAGCAATAGAAGCAAAAAATGTTACTCAAGCTATAAAATCCTAATTTTTTATTTTTGGTTCAATTCGTAATTAAACATACTTGTAATCATAATCGACCAAAATCATAAAGGGAAAAACTTCCCATTGTCAATCAATAATGAGCTTTCTCCCCAGTTATGTTATTCTTTCACTTTATATACTCTTGGTTTTATTTTTATTTGGCATTGCTTCCTACTTGCTTCTTAGAATGAATAACGATAAAAAAGCATTATTTTATGCAGTAGGGCTCATATTTCAGATCGGGTGGATAATTGCATACATAATCGGGGCATTTTCTCCTAAAATGGAAGATAAAATATTTTGGGATACTCGTATTATATTTAGTTTATTTGGTATACTAATATCATATCTTCTTTTTTCATTAGAGTTTAATGGATACCGTTTCGAAAGACGAAGAACTCTATATTTAATTATAATCGGAATTGCATTATTGCAAATCATTCCGGTATTCATTTTTACCGATAATCCATTATTTCGTTATGATTATGAAATCTGGATGATCGGTGACGATTTAGTTTTTTCCAAACTAGTAAATGAGACAGGATATTATTTGATTATTTTAATGATCGAAAGTTGTGTAATTTCTATAATACCAGTTGGATTATTTTTTCGAAATTTATTTCTCAAATCTCGCAGTCGTTTGGTAAAGAAACAATCACTAATGATAGCATCAAGCTATTTATTAATCATTTTCCAGTTTGTGATGTTTAATTGGGAAGTAAGCTTGGGATTATTAGATTATTCGATTGAAATAAACTTAGTCTTCTTTGCCATAGCGAACATCCTCATCTTTATTGCGGTTGGTCCATTACAAACATTCGAAATTCTTCCTGTCGCAAATAAAATAATTATTGAAAATATTGGAGATGGATATTGCATATTCAGTAAAACGGGAATTTTACTGGAAATGAATAAAGAATTGATGAATATTTTGGGAATCATGGATAAAACCGAAGTGATAGGGAAAAAACCCTCCGAAGTGTTCACTCATCACCTTAAACTGGCGAAATTCATAAAATCATCAAGAGAAGGAACAATTGAGATCTCATTTGCTTTATGGGATGAAACAACTCATTTCGAAGTGAAAAAAGTGAACCTTCATCGAGTAAAGCAGTATATTGGTTTCCTTGTCATATTCCACAACATAACCAACCGAAAGGAATACGAGCAGAGCTTGAAAGCATCTAAAGAAGATATTGAGCAAAAATATCTTCATTCTCAAAAACTTGATTCTATTGGACAATTAGCAGGAGGGATTGCACATGAATTCAATAATATCTTGACAATAATCATGGGGAATACCCAATTAATGGAATTGAACGGTAGAAGAGGCCCAGAAGAGAAAATTCTTCTGAAAGAAATGTCCGATGCATCAAGAAATGCCTCACAATTAACCAAACAATTACTTACTATTGGTAGAAAGAACATTATTCACCCCAAGGTGATTGATGTGAATAAAACGCTTGGGGAAATGGAAGAAATGATTATTAGATTGATCGGTAAAGATTCAGATATTGAATTTCAAATGAATTTAAACCCAGAATGTGGAAAAATCTTTGCAGATATAGGTTTATTAGAACAGATATTGATAAATCTAATAGTAAACTCTAAAGATGCTATGCCAAACGGGGGGACATTGGAAATTAGTACAGAAAGTTTGTGTATTGATGCAGAAAATAAGAATTTGTACCCAGAAGCAGATATAATTGAATATAATTGCATAGTGGTTCAAGATACGGGAGAAGGAATGACTGATGAAGTGAAAAAACATATTTTTGAACCGTTTTACACTACTAAGCCAAGAGGTGCTGGAACAGGATTAGGTTTAAGCATGGTTTTCGGTGCAGTAAAGCAATTTAATGGTTTTATCTCAGTGGATTCCGAATTAAATAATGGTAGTACCTTCAAAATATGTATACCTGCGAATAAAGACTCAGTTCCACAGCCGTTAATTATAAATGACATTCCAATTCAAACAGGAAACCGGGAATTGATCTTGGTGGTTGAAGATGACACTGCAGTTCGTTCCACAACAATTGGGATGCTGAAACGCTTAAATTATGAAGTAATTAGTTTCGGCAATGGTTTTGAGGCAATAAAATATTTCAAAAAGAATAATCGGAAGATCCATTTACTATTCACCGATGTTGTTATGCAAGGCATTAAAGGTAATGAACTAGCACAGCAACTTAAAAAGTTGGATCCTGATGTAAAAGTCTTATTTGCTTCAGGATACACCGATAATATTATTGCAAAATATGGAATATTATACAAAGATTCTCATTTTATTGCAAAACCATTTAATCTTGAAAATCTAGCACAAAAAATCCATGAAATCATACATTACTAGAGAATGGCAATAGCGCCCACTTCTACAAGAAAATCGGGATGCGCTAATCCTGAAACATAAATCATTGATATCAAGGGAGGTGGATTTTCAGTCCCCCAAATCTTGAGGAATTCTCGATAGGATGCATGGTTATCTTCGGGTTTTTGACCTGCTACCACATAGACGGTCCATTTT
>JAEOUK010000650.1 GCA_016839385.1 Promethearchaeota archaeon | reverse complement strand
ATAATACCTCCTACAAAAATGGATTTGTTAGGTCTTTGTACTCTATGTAAATATGTTTTTGAAGATGAGGTTAGACAATCATTATTACATTCAGCTATCCAAGATCAAGATATAATTAATAGCCTTGGTGCAGCTCGATTACTCTATTTTGGAGAATTACCACAAAGGGTTCAAAAGACATAAATATCATATAGTTTTGGATTTAGAAAAAATTGGTTTGATTTTATTTAGATAGACGACTTTCCATTACTGATTCCTCTCGAACGGGGTGATTCACGACAACCCAGGATTTTTGTCTTTGTCTTCGATCTTTCCATAATTCTCGGAATGATACTTTTGGACTTAATTCATATTTTTCGGATAATTTCTGTTTCTTTTCTTCTACTTTAGGAGATTTCTCAACTTCCTGCAAAAGAAATTCTACTTCAACATAGTCATATCCTAATTCAAATTCTAAATGTTGTTTTACTTTTTGTTCTTGGTGCTGTTCCATACTTTTCACCTCCCCTTACACATTTATTGAGGTTTTGAGCAGCTATCAGAGGCTACTTCATCTTGATGCGACAGGTTTTGAGTATACACTTTTTCAAAAATTTCCTCCAACCCTAATAGAGTTCGAAGCTGTCGCGGAGTTAGATCGTTTATTTCAATCATGATTCACTCAACCTTTTTCAGGTTAAAAAAATATATGGCCCGTCTCATATTTAAATGTTCGTATTGAAATAACTTTTTATATAATCAATTTAATTGATCTACAGATTATCAAAAAGATTAAAAGTCTGAAATCATTATAAAAGATGACCCGTGCCATATTTTAATAATATATAAAATATGAATCCTTAGTGGGCTGTATGATATGACCCGTGCCATCAAAGGTCGACATAAATACATTCATACTCCTCCTAAATCTTGTAAAAATCTAAAGAAATAGAAATAGTGGGAATCATTTCCACCATATAACCGTCTCATATTACCAGCTGTTAATTTTTATGGAACAGATTTTAATATGAGTATAGTTATTAACATCATAAGGTAAAAGAAAGAGAGCAAAGATGTCAAATGGAGAACATTATGATTCTTCTCGCAAACTGAAAGTAGATGAATACAATCAGTTCCACATGCTGCTTCCAAATGGCGAGAAAAAAGTCATAAAACTATCTGATTCGGAAATTTATACTATTGAGAATTGGATCCATTTGATTGGTAAACATAAACTACGTCTCGAAATTATGAACATTTTGCAAATTTATGATGAATTAAACATTACTCAATTAAGTCAAAAAGTCGAACAGAGTAAATCTACCGTTGCAAGGCACCTAAAATCTCTGGAAAAGCATGGTATTGTCATCTCGCGTAAAGCTAAAGTGGATGAGTATGAAGTGGGGAAGATCCCTCCAAAAATTTACCGTCGCAATTTAAAATTGATAGAAATTTTACAGTATGCTGCTTCTCTTGTCCCTCCTCCGGATAATGAAGAAGAACTGAGAGAATTTTACCGAAAACAAATCAACGCTACCCGTAACTCCTTCGGGTTTTTTAAATGGTTGTTAGAAAAACTAGATCCCTTATTAGACAAATTTGAAGGACAATTAGATGATATATCTAAAGCAAGAGAGACTTGGGAAAAATATTTTGATGAAGAAACTACACCCGCATATGTAGGAATTGATGGGCGTTCATTTAGCAGTAAATATTATGACCAAATTATGAGAGCATATAAAGAATTCTTTCAAAAGTTCATAGAAATTTTAGCAGCTCAGAATGCCGATCCAGATGCAGGCGTTAGAGATAATACCGCGATTTTTGCATTCCTCCCTGTTAGAGATCTGTTTGAAATTTACAAAGAAGAAGTTCTAGATAAAAAGAAAAATGGTCAATAAAAATATCTGATTGTTTTTAGGGTAATTTTATCGAATTGGGAAATTCTGGAGGATTACGCACTTTTGTTGCTTGTTCGTAACTATATGCTAATTTTAAAAGTGCTGGCTCTTGATATGCAGTACTGAAGAAGGAGATTCCAACAGGCAATCCAAATACATATCCAAGTGGCACCGTTATATTTGGATATCCCGAGACTGCAGCTGGACCGGCACTTCCACCTGAATAATGATCCCCATGCAACAAATCGATTATCCAAGAGGGTCCTCCGCTGGGTGCTATAATCGCATCTAATTGATGTTTCTCTATTGTTGCATCTATTCCTTCCTTCGCTGCCATTCGTACACATTTCTCCAAGGCTTTAGTATATTCTTCGTCTGTGAGGTCTCCTTTCTCTTGGGATTTATCAAAAGCTTCCTGTTGAAAATAGGGCATTACCTTGTTTTTATTTTGGATATTGAAATCGATAAGGTCTTTCAATGTTTTGTAGGGTAAACGTGCTCCATATCGATCGAGATACATTTTGATATCATGCTTGAATTCATAGCATAGGAGAGTAAACTCGTCTTCTCCATATTCTCGTGAATGCTTCACTTCAACGGGATCAACAAGTATTGCACCTAATTCTTTCATTTTCTCTATTGCAGATTCCATGAGGTTTTTCACAAATTGGTTATTTGGAAAAAAATCCCGCGCTACTCCGATTCTCGCCTCTTTTAACCCATTAGCATCTAAAAACTGGGTATAATCCGAATACTTCTTAGTCGTATTTCCCATCGTAACTTCATCTTCCGGATCTTCCCCTACCATTGCTCCAAGCAATATAGCTGCATCTTTTACCGTTCGTCCCATAGGTCCCGCAGTATCTTGGGTATGAGCGATGGGAATAATTCCGGATCTACTGATGAGTCCTACTGTAGGTTTGATTCCCACAATTCCATTAATATGGGAGGGGCAAATAACTGATCCATTAGTTTCGGTGCCCACCGCAACTGAACAAAGGTTAGCCGCAACCGCAACAGCAGAACCTGAACTGGAACCACATGCGGAACGATCTAGTGCATACGGATTTCGTGTTAAACCTCCTCGGCTACTCCAACCACTTGTAGATCTTTCTGCGCGAAAATTCGCCCATTCGCTTAAATTTGTTTTACCCAAAATTACTAGTCCTGCTTCCCGTAACTTTTTCACTAAAAAGGCATCCTCAGGGGCATGAAATCCCTCAAGTGCAAGAGATCCCGCAGTCGTCATCATTTTGTCCGCAGTATTGATATTATCTTTCAACATTACGGGGATCCCATGCAGTAATCCGCGTTTTCCTTTTTGTGCTCTTTCTACATCTAAGCTTTTGGCAATATCCAAAGCATCCGGATTTAGTTCAATAACTGAATTTAGCTTTGGTCCACTCTTATCGATTTCTTGAATGCGTTTTAGATACATTTCCACTAATCGTGTCGAAGTTAATTGACCGTTATCCATCAAATCTTGTATTTCGAGGATTGAATATTCCTTCACAATGATCACTAAAACATTGTTGCTCTAATTGCTCAAATAGCTTATTATCATAAACTGCAAGGTAGGGAATTAACGTATTCTTACTTTTGAAAATCTTTATTTAAAACGTCTATAGAGGAAAATTATGGAAGCTCGATTTCCCAAGAAATGTTTCATATCATATTCATATAAAGATGAAGATGCTCGACAGCTATTAGATAAAAAATTGCGAGCTAGGGGAGTAGAATCTTCTTCATTTCCTCCAATAAAAGTATCTCCGAATAAGTTTCATAGCAATCCTTTGATTGAAGCAATTTTAACACATCCAGAGCACGTTTACGTAAAGGGGGGGTATTCAAATCTATCATTTTGGGTTGCTTTTCAACGAGATTATGCACTCAGGGCTCATAAACAAGTACAGTCTTTTGATCCTGAAACGATGAAAATTGATAAATGTCGAATGAATCCTTTAAAACTCCCTATTTTTCCTACTTATTTATCTCGGGATACTAAGCAATTACAACCATTGTTTACTTACATGCAAAACCGGCATATCAGTTTACACACCTGGTTGAATACGAATGGTGTTACAGAAGATAATCTAATGCAGACTGTAAATACAGTGATCACAAACGGGGGATATTGCATTTTGTTTCTTACATCCTCGATGGTAAAATCTAAAGCTTTGAGAGGAGAACTCGAGAAATTATTACCTTCCCATATAGATCGAATACTTGTCGCAATCGTAGATAAAATTCCCATGAAAGATATTCCTGGTCTCTCAGAAAGGAATTACGTTGTGCAATTATATGGAGAAAATAAGTATCCAGACACTCAACAATGGGATGATCTTATTGTGAATATCTATTGGTTGATTTATCATCCTTCTTATGAGTTACATTAAGACAGTCTAAGACCAAATTTTTCTCTTATAAATTGTCATTATCTTTTATTTTTTCAATAAATGTAGTAAATAAATAATTCAGAACCTCATTCTTGCTCTTGGTATTACTTGTATACCCCTCAATAACTTCAGTAAATTCTTGATCCTGCTTTAACAATTCTTTAATGTTCTGTTGTTTAAGAAAGGCATTTAGTTCGATAAGGAGAATATCTATTTTCTCCTCCACAGGTTCATGGAGATTAAATTCTTTTTTTTGTTTATCAATTAATTCAAATAATTCGTTCCATAATAATCTCATATCTGAATGTTCTGCATACTGGGTGGGTACTCCCCGATAATTATGCAATCCTAATTGTCGAATCCGAGGATCTGACCATTTTAAACTTGTATCCAAGAAAGGTAGGATCGGGATTTCATGATCTTTAGCAGATTGAATTTCTCGACGGCATGGTGCTGAATTCAATGAGTTATCAGAAGCAATAAACAAGATTAACTGGGCTTGCGGGATTTTAGATGCCATGTAATTTCCAATTTCCCCCACTTGAGTCGTATTAAAATAAAAAACCGTACCAATTCCTTCATGTCTTTCCAATTTCCTAACGAGCTCATCTAAATGAAAGCGTTCTACATCAGAAAGACTATATGAGATGAACAAATTAATGTTAGATTTTCCACGACAGTATTTTCGAATGTTTTGAATATTAAAAACCAGCTTTTTCACTTCAGATTTTAACGGATTTTTTCCAATATGTAACTCTTGAAGCTTTTCCATTTTGTGAAGTTCTGGTGGGATGTCTTTAAGATAGTTCTCATTTAGATTCAAGACTTCTAATTGCGTCAGATTTGCTAAAGAGTTCGGAATTGAGTTTAATTTGCATCCTTCCAATCCCAATTCGGTTATTCGATTCTCTTTACTTCGATATCCAAAAGATAATTCTTGTTGATTATCTTCCAAACGTGGAATTTTTTTCTTCATTTTGAAGTCAAGAATTTGGAGAAACTCGTCTTCTGCTAAGGACATATCTTTATATTTGAAATCACGAGGAGTTATTATACCAAGACGCTCATAAACAACCATTTCCGCGATTTTATCAAAACATTCAACTCCTTCTCCAGATTTTTTATTATATTCATAATACGGAATTGCCCGATCTTTCGCCCATCGAGAGATAACACTCGGATTAGTTCCTCGTTCTGATTCTCCCTCAGCTATTTTATGTAGCTGCGTTCCAACTAAAACTAACGGCGCATTTATATTTAAATACCGAAGCTCATAATACCAGGGTAATATATTGTTCCATGATTCTGGATTCGTTAAATCAAAAAGTAGAATTGCCCCATGGTATCCTACCATAAATTTCCCACGAAGGTGTTCAAATCTTGATTGTGCGCCCATATCCCATATTTGTAGCGTACATTCTTGACCATTCTTTAACTTGATATCCTTTATAGCAAAGTTTACACCGGTAGTTAATTTATAATCATAACTAAATTTGTTGATGGTGTAGCGATCAATCAAACTTTTTGATCCAGAAGCAGGAGGACCAAAAACAATGATTTTGAGAACAATTTTTTCAGATTCCACAATTTTCAACCCAACTCTCTATTTGTTGTGCATACATATAATTGTCGTGATAAAGGGTTAAGGAGATTTTGTTGGCCCATTTACATGCTTAATTTTAAAAAAATGAGGATTTAAGTTATTTCGATATTCGACTTTCTGCAATAAAAAACT
>JAEOUK010000649.1 GCA_016839385.1 Promethearchaeota archaeon | reverse complement strand
CGGTTACTTTTGTCAACTCTTCTTTTAAGTCACTAGTCGTATATCGTAAATTTTCAAGATCTTCAATCGTCAATCGACCAGTTAAAGACACGGGCTGAAACACTACCGTGGATACTACATCACAGTACTTCTTCACAACTTCGAGAATGTTACCTACTTCATGATCATTAACTCCATTAACAAGTGTAGGAACCAACACAATAGCATCCATTTTTGCAGTTCTGCAATTCTCTAATATCTGGATTTTTAGAGTACTTAAATCTACACCTCTCATTTTAATATAAGTATCAGGTTCCGTTCCATCAAAGGACAAATAGATAGCGTCTAATCCACAATCTTTAAGTTTTCTGCAATATTCCACCGATTGAGCTAGTTTCAGTCCATTTGTAGTCAACATTATGTGTTCAAATCCCATTTGTTTTCCCGCTTGGATGATTTTAAATAAATCTTCCCTTAAGGTTGGTTCACCCCCACTTAATTGTAGCATAGGAGGGCGAATTGGTTTGATATTTCGAAAATGAGAAAAAATTTGTAAAATTTCTTCAAATGTGGGTTCATACACATAGCCTTTTACTGCAGAATTAGCAAAACACACGGGACAATGTAGATTACAGCGATTAGTTAAGTCAACTAACGCAATACAAGGAGTAGATAAATGATTCTCACATAATCCACAAGAGTTTGGGCACCCATTTTGATTTTGTCGTAGCTGATTCTTCGGACGGATCGAAGTATTTGGGCGGGAACCAATTTTTTCTGAAAACCCTGTATACCAAAAATAATCATCTGGATTGGAACTAACGCGATCTTCAAAAATCCCATGTTCTACACATTCCTTCTTCATTGATATCTGATTTTTCTTTTTATCCCAATATATAACAGCCTTAATAGACTTTAGGCAGATCGGACAAATGGAATATGTGGATCGGATTTTCATATCATAGAAGTACCTCTAATCTCCTATTTATGTCTGTGGAAATTCTGAATACCGACATTTGTCTATAAATTACCGATATTCATCTCCGCAATCGCCAATTATCTTGAACAGATCATTACCCTTTCTATATGCTTCCTGAATTCTTTGCTGATCTTGTTTTCCTAATTGGAAAGAATAGATATTGAGGGTGTCTTGGATATGATCAGATAAGCTTAATCTAGTACCAATTATTACTCCTGCAACCGCAGGTTGCTCTAACACCCATCTCATTGCGATATTAGCCATTGATACTTCATATTTTATTGCTAATTCATGTAGAACTCCTAATAATCCTTGGAATTGTTCCCATGTACCCCAACTTCTTACCATCCCGAAGTATTTCTGAAGAGAGGAAGTGTTTAATTTTGTATATCTTGGAGAATTCTGATTATAAAACCGTTCTGTATATAAACCTCCTCCCAAAGTACCATACGCAAATAAATGTATACCATTTTTTTCACAATAAGGTACCATTTTTACCAAAGGTCGCTGATCTAAAACAGAAAACTGAATTTGATTGGATACAATAGGGATACCATGGTCTACTATTTTTTTCATGTGGTGAGTATCGAAATTTGTTAAGGATAAATGCCTTATTTTTCCTTCTTCGCGTAAATCGTTCAAGATCTCTAATGCTATGAGGTAATTTTCATCAGAATAGTCCCACCAATGAAATTGCATCATTTCGATCTTTTTCACTTTCATACGCTGAAGTGAGCGATCAATAGCTGTTTCAACAATCCTACGATTCATGCGTCCAGGTGGAGGAACCCATTTCGTGAAGAATTTTGGAGCTGACACTTCTTCTTGCATACTATTATTATACATACCTACTAGATCTTCTGCAAATCCATAATGGTCTGCTAAATCCCATGTGATAAGTCCATTTTCATGGTATTTTTTCATAGCTTGAAGCGCTTTATGGGGATCAATTTTTCCATGTCCCCCAGATAGTTGCCAAAGACCGTTGAGAACAGTGTTTATTGGATAATTTGGGTGAATTTCAATAGTTTTCTCTATGTTACCTCTCATTTTCCCAAATCAATAAATTAATTCTATTACAAAAATAAAATGCTTAAAATTTCTAAGAAGTTAAAAGAATGCAAAAGGAATCTGATTTCAACACCGATTGTCTGGAAAAGTAAATTGAACAAAGTGTTTCACGAGATTCGTAACGATATGTAAAAAAAAATTGATAAATCCGATTTTTAGAACCTAAAACAGACATAGAACACACAGAAAAAATGATATCCCAAGCATTTACATAGGTCGCATTTTCAAAAGAAAGGATCGCATTTATGATTGGATTTTGCCTTAGTAAATGATACTATTACAAGGAATTCATAATCATATGCTAGAAAATAAAATAATCATGCTTATTGGAGCTTCAGGGGGAATCGGTTCTGCAATTGCAAAGAAAGCTGATATGTATGGAGCTACTACCATTTTAATCGCAAGAAGCAAGGAAAATCTGGAGAAAATTGCAAAGAATCTACAACATTCACAAATAATGGTAGGGGATGCAACGAACCTTCAACAAATGCAAGAATGTGCAAAGATAATTTATGAAAAATATGGTAAAATTGATATACTTATTCATGCGGTTGGAGACATTATTCTCAGACCAATACACACCCTTTCGGAACAACAGTTTCGGGACGCTTTAGAGATAAATTTAGTTTCAGCATTCTTTACAATGAAAGCTGCAGTTAAATACATGTTAAAAAACAAGAAGGGCTCGATCGTAGGGATTTCATCGGTAGCTGCAAAAAAAGGGATGCGAAATCATGCTGCAATTAGTGCTTCCAAATCAGGTTTAGAGGGTTTAATACGTTCAAGCGCTGTCACATATGCAAATAAAGGCATCCGGTTCAATGCAGTCGCTCTAGGGTTAAT
>JAEOUK010000648.1 GCA_016839385.1 Promethearchaeota archaeon | reverse complement strand
CATCATCTAAAATAAAAATGCGATCGCAGTTTCGAACTGTAGATAAGCGTTGAGTAATGATAAAAGTTGTTCTTCCTTCAAAAAGATTTTCCAATGCTTCTTGAATTTCAAATTCTGTATCAACATCGACCGCTGATAAGCTATCATCAAGAATAAGTATTTTTGGGTCTTGTAATAAAGCTCGAGCAATAGCTACGCGCTGTTTTTGACCCCCACTCAAAGTCTGACCCCTTTCTCCAACTACTGTGTCGTATTGGTCTGGTAATCCGAGAATCCACTCATGAATCTTAGCAATCTTCGCTACCGCGATCATATCTTCCTCCTGAACTCGTTTTTTTCCATAGCAAATGTTGTCCTTTATTGAACGTGAAAATAAAAATGACTCTTGAGCAACAATTCCAATGTTTTGTCGGTAATGATTTAAATCCAGCTCTCGTATATCAATTCCATCAATAAATATATTCCCTTGTGTTACCTCGTAAAATCTAGGAATTAGATTTATCAAAGTAGTTTTTCCACTTCCAGTTGCTCCTAGAAAAGCAACTGTTTCTCCTGGTTTAATGTTTAGGTTAATATTATGAAGAGCCATTTTTGGCTCCTGTTGTTCAACGATATCATCGTAGGAGAAATTTACATTCTTAAAAACAACATGCCCATTAAATTCACTCGGATCAACTGGGGTAATAGAGAGATCTTCAAATTTCGTATTCATTTGTATGGGGGCTATTTTTGGAATTGCGATTTCGTCAAAACTCTCGATGATATTTTTTTTTCGTTTATTATGGATCTTTTCAAATTGGTTACGTAATACTTCTTTTTCTAATCGCAGAAATGATAATGCATCTTGTGTAATAATTTTTGAACCCACAATATTATCTGTACGAACTGCAGGTACAATACCTTTTTTGATGAGTAATTTCTCATATTTTTTTGCAATTGCAGTATGAACATGTGGTTCAGGAGAATAAATAGTTTTTTGAAGCTCCGTGATTCTCATTTGTTCTATCTCATCTTCAGCAAAATAATCGATATATAGTAATAAAGAATCCAAGGGATCTTTTCTTAGCTCACTTAGAGTAGTATCATAGATAAATCTCAGTTTGTGGTAAACATTCTCCATTAGGTCTTGATTTTGAAGCAAATAAAACAAATAACGTGCAATAAATGTTACTGGATTTGCCAATTTTTGCTCTGCTGCTCTCGATGTCTCATTTTGTAATTCTTCTAATTCTTCTTGAAATTCAGGTCTTTTGGTAAGAATGGAGATTTTTTTGGATAACGGGGTTATTATATTAAGACCATTGAAGATAATCGGTTCATTCCCTTTGAAGTAAATCGTTTCCACAGCACTTGTCTTAACATTTTTTGGTAATATTGTGGTTTCTTCAAAGCGTTTTAACATTCGTTTCTGACGTTTTTCACGACGAGTCTCTTCAGGTCGGGGCATTCCAATGAGTGCGTCAATATTGTCAATAATTTTTTGATCTTTGAGTAAACGGATATATAAATCTCCCAATGCACGACTTGGGTCAATTGGCTTATCAGGTACCTGTATTTCGTTCCGATTTTCAATTATCTCATTTACTCGTTCTAAGGCAGCTCGATTTGCGGATAATTCATTGAAGAAATTTACTATCATCCGAATTGGTTCATAGATCGTAATAAAATAGACAAAAGTAGCAACAACTGATCCTAAGCTAAAACCCCCTTCTGTCACATGAGTTACTAACCATCCTCCTAATAACAATATGCCGACGGACCCAACCATAGTAAAATATTCTGATAAAGGTCCATATAATGTCTGCAAACCAATTACACGCTTGCTCTTTTTTAAAAAATAATCATTATCCTGATGATATTTCTCCATTTCTAGATCTTGACGACCAAATGCTTTAACGACACGTACACCCCCAATATTTTCTTCTATTGTGGAAAGTAATTGCCCTTTCGATTCATACATATCTTGAGAAGCAGGACGAATTCGTTTCCGATACCAAAACATAAGGATAAATAATGGAGGTGTAAGTCCAATGAAAACCAACGTCATTACACGTTGGATCTGCCAGACATAAAAAAATATTATGAACAGAGATACAATATTTCGAATAAGATTTTGAAATTGATTTGCAAGGAAATTTTTTATTGCATTTACATCGCTTGTTGCTTTACTCATAAGATTCCCTGTGCGGTTCTTATCATAGAAACTATAACTTTGTCGTGATAGGGCCACAAACATGTCATTACGGATGTTAAAAATAATATTCGTTCTCAAATTTTGTTGGAATATCATCCTAACTAATTCACACATACCCGCAATAAAGAAGATCAGAGCCAGATTGATGATGAAATCCCACATAAGAGTATTACTAAATTTGAACCATAAGAGATCTTCATTTGAAATAATAATGGTTCCACCATTCAATGACGGAATAATTTCATCAATAAGTAAACTAATAAATTGAGGTAATCTAAGGGAAAAAATATTAGAAGCTGTAGCAAATATCACTGATAGTACGATCAAATACCAGTATTTCTTGAAATATTTGGCTAATACTCCTTGTTTCCGAATGGATTGACTCATAATACCACAAAAATCGGATTATTCAAACGACAATAAAGATTCATTACTTAAAAAGAAATTGAGGTATTATTATTCATTATTTTGAAAGATTAAGCGAGTATCTAAGCAAAGACGAAAGATTTCATTTTCCTACTTTTTCAAATACATGAAATTCTCGTCGAATTACCTCAGATTTGTCATCATATAACGAATTATTATCAGAGAATAATTGTAAATCTTGATCAGATTTTTCAGCAATGAATTTATTTCCATATATAGGAACTGATCTAAATCCAAATTCTTTTGCAAAACCATCAAGATCAATTCTAAATCTCCCCCCATCGACGGTTTCAATAGATGGTGCGGTTACAACGATTCTTCTTAGAGGTTTTAAGATCTCAAAACCCTCGGAAAACAACATCTTATAACTAGGAATCACTTTTCCTTCCATAATGGGTACTACATCATTATATCGCGGCAATTCTCGATAAAATGGTACTAGATAGGGTTCGGTGATAATCCCATCAAATTTAACATTGTCAAATCGTCTCGATAGAGTTTTTATATCTCCGATCTGAAATTGTTTGGTAGGTATTTTCGGCTGACTCTCCAAAATCTGCGAAATCCATTTTAAATTTCTCATTGTGCCTTTTATTTTTTCTTCATCAATATCGGAACCATATATTTGAATTCCTTGACTGAGTGCAAACATCAATAGGGTTCCTGATCCACAAAATGGATCAATTATACGATTGCTTGCATAAGGTCTGCTCAAATTTAAAAATTCTATCATCATCTTAGCAAATTTTGGAGGAATAGATGCTTTTAGATCTTTATATGGTCGATGCTCATCAATCTTCTTTATTTCATTAGCGTTGGTTACATTGATGGTATATCCTATATAGAGACCTTCTTCTGTCATTACATACAAAATTTCTTTTCGATTATCCTGATAAAGCTTATATGCATAGAAATGATGAGGAAAAATAGGATTTAAAGTGCCCTTCCGAATACGATCCTCTGGATAGCGATAATATAATGCACTCTTTGCTCCTTTACTTTTCAAAATTTTTACCCATTCTTTATTTACGAAAGGTAGAAAATGCTGAACCAAAGTTTTATAATAGGGTTTTTGGAATGTAATTCCATAAATCGAATTCGCAGTGAAATATTTCATAGATTCAATTTTTCCATAAATCGGATAGCAAGTGTCTTTTAAGGTATTACTAATAAATTTTCGTTGCTTGTTTTGAATGGTTTGTTCTAACGTTACTTCTTCTGGGAATGCAGCTAATAGTGTTCTCAGATCGATGAAATCTACCAATTTTCCTATTTTTTGTGTACCACCTAAATGAAACATTAAATTATCAAAATTTGGATCTTTAGAAATTTCCTTTTCGAACTCTACAATTGCAGCTGATGCTGAGTAATCCGTAATACGACCTACATATGGAGGTTTTTCAATTGCGTTATTAATCTCAGCTAAAGACAATCTCCAATTTTTTCCCAGTATAAAAATATAACGTGACATTTCTTATTATTCCAATGACTGAGTATGCTTCATAATACAAACGGTACTAAATTTAGGTTTCGTTTTCTTAAAATTTCATAAAGCATTCGGAATTTGGACAATCAATGACGGAAAATCTCAAATCTATTTGTTTCGATTACTCACATAATAATCGATTGGAAATAGAAAACACAGCGTATGCTGAATTTATTCATTTCCTGTTCACAAGTAGTTACAAAATAGGCAAAATTACTACGGGAATTACCTCCAAAAAGCTCGAGCCCTATGATGTTTGAGTGCTTGGAGGTCCTTTTGAATCGTATTTCACACCAAATGAAATCGAAATAATTGTAAATTATGTAAAAGAAGGAAAAGGTCTTCTAATCTTTCATGATAATGGGGGAGATGTTACAAATGAAACAAATCTCAATGAACTAACATCCACATTTGGATTTACATTTAATCCTGATACACTTTCAGATAGTGTGAGTTATGTCCGTCAACAAAATCGCCCATTGATTACAAAACTTGAAAAACATTATGTAACTCGAGAAGTAGAAGAATTTGTTCTTGCTTCAGGGTGCACAATTAATGTAGAAGAACTTCTTAGTGCGGATGAAGATATTGAAATTCATGTTCTCGCCAGAAGTGGTTTGAATGCATTCACAACTAATCCCGATGGAGAAGAAAAAGACAGTCCTAATGCCCCAGTTCTCGTCGCAGTTGAATATTTCGAGGGAAAGGTAGTTGGAATCGGAAACCTGTCGATTTTATCCTCTCTGAGCTCTACATATGGATTTAACGCATATGATAATAATGTACTAACATCAAATATTTTTAATTGGCTTGCATATTCTACTGAATCTGATGGGATGAGTTACGAAAATAAGGTTTTGAGTGTTCCTATCAACTATGCTCTTTATATATGGATGGATAAATTAGTTGAAAGTCAGGAATGGGGCACCTTCAGTGATTTAGTAAATTTCAGTCTGAAATATATGAAAGACCACTATCAAAATGTGATTGAAGAAAGTAAAATTACCAAGAGAAAACTGCAAGAATTGAAACAGAAAAAGAAAAAGGAAGCAAATGAAAAAGCGAAAAAAGCCGAAGAAAAGAGAAAAGAAGAATTAGAGCAAATTGAAGATTCACTATACGATTTATTAACGGATGACCAAAAACGTGAAAAAGATGCATATAACGAAATTATGAATGAACTAAAAAAATATGATGATGAAGAACCAGATAAATCTCAAGATAAATAACAATATATGTTACATTGCTCAAATAACCGACATATTGATTCACTTTATTTTACTTCAAAACTTTTTTAAATTCTAAGACCCAAATATAAGAGGAAGGCGGATTGCTTTTTCCAATTGACTTGGAGGGCAATTTTGCGGAGGAGGGCATCTCAGTAAAAAATGGTATATTACACAAAAATTCTGAAAGAGACTGCTTCAGCGATAAATAAATGCATCGAAAAGAATTATATGGATATCTCTGTGAAACGTGTCCGGAAATGTAATAATGTTCCCTCTTCAGATCGTTCAAAAATTCATTTTATTTCTAGAGCACTTGAAGACCTGAAGTCACAAGGATATCTAGAATTATTATATCGAAATTCCCCAAAAGTTTACAAAATTTTAAGCAAAATTGATATAAAACATATAAAAGATCTAAAAAATAAGGTCTGAGCATACTTGGTGACAATTCTTTGAAAATTGGAGTCGCTGGAAAGGGGGGGT
>JAEOUK010000647.1 GCA_016839385.1 Promethearchaeota archaeon | reverse complement strand
TAGTCGGATATATTGCTGAAGAAATGTGCAAACGTGCAAATCTCGATAAAAATATGGATGCTAATTCAGTAAAAAAAGGTGATACAAGGTCATTGTTCAAAGAAATTCAAAAACTTGTGAACGACTTGAACAAAGATTCATTTTCCGGCATAATATATTCAGATGATAATGATGAATACACATTTTTCGAACCATTTGAATTGCTAATTCATTCTCATATGAAGAAGACAGAATTTTCAAGCTTTAATGAGGCAGTAGATGAATATTTTGCAAAATTAGACTCTAAACTTTTATTATCCGGTGATTCTGATAAGGCAGACAAAGCTCTAAGAAAATTTGAACGCATTCATGATTCTCAAAAAGAACAAGTAGAAAAATCAGAAGAAAATCGTGAAAATCATCTTAAAATCGGAGATTTAATTTTTACGAATCTTTCAATTATTGATAATCTTCTTTCGAGTATCAAAGATGCACGGAAACGAGGATTTGATTGGAAAACCATTCTTCAACGATTGAAAAAAGGAAAAGAGATGCAGATTGAGGAGGCAATGATATTTCATAAAATGCACCCAAAAGAGGCAAAAATTTCAATTAATATAGAAGACACCATCATACGATTAGATTTTAGAAAGAATGCTACCGATAATGCCACTTATTATTATAAATTAGCCAAAAAGGATAAACGTCGTATTGAAGGAGCAAAAACAGCATTACAAGAAACTAGTAAGATTTTGAAAGAGAAACAAATTGAAAAAGAAGAGACTGTACAAAGACAGATAACTCTTGTAAAACAACCGAAAAAACTTTGGTATGAGAAATTTCGCTGGTTTAAAAGTTCGGATGGATTTATTGTAATCGGAGGAAAAGATGCATCATCTAATGAAACGATTGTGAAAAAACACTTGGAAAAAAATGATTTATATTTCCATACAGAACTACGAGGAGCACCTTCTACAGTAATTAAGAATCCCGATAATATCACTATCCCAGACCTCACAATCAAAGAAACTTCAACATTTGCTGCTAGTTATTCTAATGCGTGGAGAGAAGGGTGGGGAAGTACGAAAATCTATTATGTAAATCCTGACCAAGTCACAAAATCTCCTAATCCTGGGGAATATTTAGCTAAAGGCTCATTTTTTATTAAGGGAGAAAAGAATTTTCTTCCTGCTCCTTTTCTCGAATTAACGATTGGGTTAGTTCTAGAAGTAGTAGGAGAACTTGATGAGGATATTGATGGAGATAAGAATATTTACTTCCCTAAAATTATCGCTGGACCTCAAAGTGCCATCAAATCTCAAACTGAGTATTATGTTCGGATAAAACCTTCAAGAAATGGGCTTTCAAGTGGAAAACTTGCGGAGAAAATCAAATCCCAATTTATAAAGACATCCAAGGATCACGTGAAAAAGTGGGTAAAATTAATCGATGTGAATCATATTATCCATTTCTTACCCCCAGGTAACTCAAGTATTGCTAAAAAATAAAATTGTTAATTTCGAAGTACTTTTTTTACTGCATTACGAGTTCCCCACATGGTTCCTGCAACTCCACCACCTGATTCAGAATATGCGCCAATATACCATAAATTTTTAATGGGAGTTTTATGAGATGGACCGGATTGCCCCATAACAGGTGCTAATCCTCCGAAACTATGTCTTTTTGCATTTATTTGCTTTCTAAAATCTGCAGGTGTCATGATAAGACGAGTTTCAATTCCTTCAAATAATCCAGGAATTTTCTTTTCTGCTTCTTGAATGAGTAAGTCTGCATACTGTTCTTTCTTCTCTTCCCACGTACCTTCTTTCAGTCTATCCGGACAAATTGTGTAAATTGTTACTGCATATTTTCCCTCTGGTGCCATTTCAAGACTATGGATTGAAGGCACGTAAATTAAAAATCCTTCTTTACCTTCGTGATAGATACCCTTACGGGATTCCTCTATCGAACCCTCTATATCATCTGTTTGGTAATAGTAGCATAATTGTTTTTTTTGAGAGCGTAAAGGATTAAAATTTATACCTAGATGGACAAAAAAACATGATTCCATGTACTGTAATCCATCGATTTGTTTTTTCAATTCCGCCGGAAGATTTTCTCGACCAATGACATCATTAAAGATGTCTGGCACAGATCCACTTGTCATAATTAAATCTGCTTTTTCTATGGTTCCATCTCCTAATTTCACACCTTTTGCTTCACCTTCTTCTATGAGGATTTTCTCTACTTTTGTACTAGTTTTGATAGAACCTCCATTATCTAATATTAATTTCTCCATAGCTCGGATTATAGCAAATGCACCTCCTTGAATATAATGATAGGTAGGTTCTCCCAAAAGACCTAAATCCTCAGTCAAGATTCGTTTATCAAATGCAGATTCGATATTGAATTGTGGAATACCTAATGCAGGAAATTCGCTTGGTTTGGT
>JAEOUK010000646.1 GCA_016839385.1 Promethearchaeota archaeon | reverse complement strand
GAGTTGTTTTTTCTGGTGCTCAAATAATGATTTTTTGGGGATTCGATATATCCGGAGATTCTGCAGCTGTCTCAGGATCTATAGCAATGAAATCTTCAATTATATTTACTTTGATTATTGGCTGGATATTTCTGAAAGAAAAAGCATCTGTTATCCAAATGATATTTACAGGAGTAATTTTTGTTGGATTATTTTATACGTTAACCTTAGGAACTTTTAGACCAGGAAATATTAACTATGGGACGTTAATCCTATTTTTGATGCCTTTGTTATGGACTGTTGGCCATTCCATATCAAAAAAACCATTGCAGCAAGGAGTAATAACACCTTCTCAACTTATCTATATACGGACGATGATAAGTACGGTTATATTGATCATCTTCACATTTACGACAAATCCATTTCAAGATGTGTATTTATTTTTTGATTGGAACAACGTCCTGTTCATGTTCTTAATAGCATTAAGCTATGTAGTGGGACATATGGGATGGTATGTATCAATAAAGAACATAGATCTAGCCCTTTCCTCTGCTATTCAAGCCCCTCAACCGATATTAACTAGTTTTTTTGCCTGGTGGATTTTGAGTGAACCTATTGAATTATATCATTATATTGGACTTGCAGTAATATTTCTCTCAATCCTCATAATACTATTCGATAAACAACGTTTAGCGAAACAGCAAGATAACAAAAACTTTTAAGAATAACTTGGGTTATCTTGCCTTATGTCGGATATAAAACCAATAGATTCAGAAAAACCACCGAAAAGCCGTTCAAAAATTGGTCAATGGTTTTTTGATTTATGGACTAAGTTCAATAATTTCCTGCATAACCAATTTACCGGTATTTTTGACAAAGGAAAAATCTTCTACACTCTTGTGTTCCTATGTGGAGCAATTGTTATTGCATTCATGTCATTGGGAAAAAATGCTGTCGGGGATGGGGTAAAAGTTGCGACGAACGTAATTACACTTACTTTAGTGCTGGGATTTCTGTTTTTGATGATTTGCGCCTTTATTCCCTCTTTATCCAAACATCTTTTTGATAAAGAAGCAGTATTTACAAAATCCATCATCACAGTAATTTCATTTATATTTGCTTTAATAATCTCGTTGATTTGGGGGATATATGGGGATGATCCAACATGGACATTCCAAGTTCTTAGATATTCTCAATTATTGCCTTATATTTTCATATTTATATTCTTAGGATGGAATATTTTACAGATACACTTCTTAAAGGATGGTATCGATAGTGTTTCCAATAAGTTGGAAAACAAACTAATTGTAGAACGAGTTGATCCCAAAAAAAAATCCATAGCTGCAATTAGTTTTTTGGTACTTAGTCTTATAATTCCAATTTTAGCTCATTCTATAACGGTTTGGGCTTTTTGGATAAATTCCCAACAATTTATAGCTTGGGTAGTCATAATTGGAATTTTATTCCTCGGATTAGATGCATGGCAAATCTGGTTGTTTATCAGAGCAAAACGATATGGAAAAATGAATGTCTATAGTAGTTTTTTCTATCTCCTAATATCTTTAATAATTTGGTTCAGGAGCTATGGATTCATTACCTCATATGTTAGTGCTATTGCCACTTCAGGCTCTAACTTTTTCAACGCACTGGGAAACATTTTGTTGGTAATACTTACTGCAATATTCGTGTTAAAAATGATTGCTACTCGTGTGAAAAAATCCGGTAAAATGAATATTGATGCCATTCCTTTCTTGGTTTTTGCATTCACTATCATGTATATTGCAGGACAAGTTGTTATGATACTTGGCTCCGTTAGTGATACTTCTGATCCAAACACTGTGAATTTAATCAATAACACCATTCTCCTGATTTCAAGCATCACTTACCATATCTGGTATTCCCAGTATATTCTTCAAAGAAAAGAATATATCAAACGAAACTCGTATACTATAGAGGAGATAAAAGGAGTTCTTAGTGAATTCGCAGAAAAAACTAAGGAATCCATTCCAACCGAAGCGGAGAATATAGATAATTCATTTAAAGACATAATCGAGAAACATAAAATCGAGGAATAGCATTTAGAAACTTAATACTAAGTCTCAATTTCTTTTTTTTTTACCAGTCGAAATCTCATGTTAATACAGTTTTTGTCGATTTTACTGGCAATGTAAAATTAATAAGACGAATATTTTTTAAAATAACCCATACATTTGGTATTAACGCGTATTACGGGAGATTCTTTTATGTTCCATGTAAAATCTGATCCGAAATTTCTAGAAAAATATTTCAAAAAAACTCAATCTGTTTGCCCTGAGTGTTTAATGAAGATTGATGCTGAGATATTTGAAGAAAATGGAAAAATATATATCCGGAAAAATTGCACGGAACATGGAGAATTTCAAGATATACTATCTTCCAATGCAGATTATTATCGGTGGACTCATTGGAAAGGAGAAAATTGGGGCTGGGAAAAAAGTGGAACTCCTAATCCCCCCGATATTGAAAGTAAGGATGAAAGGGGGTGTCCTTGGAATTGTGGTTTATGTTCCGAACACAAAAGTGCTTGTACTTTAGTAATAATTGAAATTACAAATCGATGTAACTTATCCTGTAACTTTTGTTTTGCGAACGTAGAAAAAACTGGTATGTTGATTGAGCCTTCGTTGAGGGAAATTGAAAATATAATGAACCATTTCCGAAATAAACCCATTCCTGCTACTTCGATAATGTTTTCAGGGGGAGAACCTACTTTACGTGCTGACTTTATTGAAATTGTGAAAATGGCTAAAGATAAAGGCTTTAAAGAAATATTGGCAGCAACTAATGGTTTTGGCTTTCAAAAAGCAAATGGAGCTGAGTATGCACGAAAATGTAGAGAAAATGGTCTTGATACCCTATATCTTTCTTTTGATGGTGTACATGACGAGACATGGGTCACCACAAGAGGTTTACCACTAAAAGAATACAAAGATCAAGTCATTAAGAATTGTCGTGCAGGTGG
>JAEOUK010000645.1 GCA_016839385.1 Promethearchaeota archaeon | reverse complement strand
CAAGGTTGTCTAATTTGATAATATACATATCCTGATCACTTGTAAATGTGGATGAAAATCCGCTTACTATATATCCTCCATCGGAAGTTATATTGATTCCAATGCCTCCATCTAAGCCAACTCCCCCAAAAGTTTTTTCAAATATGTTTGTTGTAATTGTTCCATAGGGAACCAAATGTGCATTACCAGCTAAATCTAAATGATTTTGAAGAGTCGAAAGATCTCTTACATCATCCACTCCATCATTATTAATCCCCAGATCTTCTAGTACATCGAATTGCCAATAACCAACCAATCCACTATCTAATGAAGAATAATAGCTGCTATCAAGTGGAGAGTTTTTCAGAGATATAATTTGCTCATTAGTTTTTTGATAGTTCCAGATTCTCAATTCATCCAATTGACCATCAAAAAAATCGCTGACTACATAAGTTCCGCTATGCAACATATATCCGTGAGCTCCGACATAGATGTTGTACGTATTGTTGAGTGCCGAAAATGTTAAACTATTTTGATTACTCTGCAGTACACCATTTATATACATCTTCATCCCATTTGTACCCCAGGTAAAAGCATAGTGAAACCACATATTTTGAGATCCCCAAAACGCATCATTACTAATAACATCAAATTCATATGATGGACTTGCTTGTATTCTGGATTTAAGTTTACCACTTGAGTAATCGAAAAAGACATAAAAATCTCCTGTGTTCCATTGCTCCTCGTTCTTTGATATAAATGCCTCCCCTTGATTCCCTCCAGGCAGGGATATACTTCTCACTTTTACCCAGGCTTCTAACGTTCCATTGATAGTAGGTAAGTAGGGACTGTTGAATGTGTTTGCATAGTCTCCATTTCCATCAAAATCTATTGCGTTTATGAACGAAGTTTGAGGTGAGATTTCTGTTAGTGAAAAAAGGAAGAATAGAAAAATCCAACCAATGAATATATTAATGGTTTTCATTTTGAACCCCTCTGAGTTAGTTAATTTTGACCCTAACTAAAATGCTATAGGGAAAGTAATAAAATTCCGTATCAGAGTAAACAGTGCTAGTCGATATTAACCTTTATTAAAATCGATAATTAAAGATGTGTAATGAGGGATTCCGTCCGAATTTCTACTATCATTTAAAAATGACCGTTTCACATATCCATTGTCATCACTGATGTAATTTGAGTGGAATTGACCATTTTCATCCCAGTATTCAACTAATTTGGATTTGAAATTTTGAGCTTCAAATAGAGATTTCAAGGAATTATAATTAAAAAGATGTTTATGATCTTCTGCGCCTTCTCCTGTTCCACCTAGTTTTACAATACTGATATAACTAGGATCATTATGAAATCCATCTGGAACGGCGATTCTAATATTTATTTTGTCAGATGAATATTTATAGAAATTAGTTATCATTAATTCCAATTCTTTTGTTGTCAAGTGTTCCAAAACATGCTCTGCCAATATTTTACTTATCTTTTTTTTCTTGAAATACTTTTGGAAATGTTTTTCATTTGTCACATCGAGAGTAACAATATCTGTCGGGAACCATCCTCTGTATTTTGTTGGACCTGCACCTACAATTAGATTGATCTCCTGGTGGGTTATAAGATAAGAATACCAGCTTAGTTTTTTCCAAAATCGAATAAAGGGAATCAATCTTCTGTAAACAAATTGTTTAAACTTTTTATACACTTTTATTATACGCCTAAACAGTTACGATCTTTATAGAAGATAGTAGTACACTTTCTAAAAAAATTCCTGGTGCTATACCAGAAAAATCTACACGTCTGAAACCATTGTTTAGCAAAATTGAAATTCCTTCGCTATACTCCTTACGCTCTGAATCATCTAAAATAACTACTCCTTTTTCGGAAAGGTGCTTTAAACTCACGTCTATACATTCGTTTCTGAATAAACCATCTACAATAATTATATCAAACTTATCATCGATATTGGTTAAGGGAGCTAAATAATTTTCAATATTTTCTACAGATGTGTAAACAAGTTTGGTATT
>JAEOUK010000023.1 GCA_016839385.1 Promethearchaeota archaeon | reverse complement strand
GCGATTTCAATCATGTGTTTTGGTTTAGTCACTTTCATATCTATGGATAGTAATGTGTGAGAACCAAAAGGATATTTAAGATTAACTGGTTTTAGACCTTTAGCTAATGCATTTTCTGTATGTTCAAAATTATTGACAATGAAATTTTCTATGTTATGAAAGTAAGAGAGTGATCGCCTTACTTTATTTGACATTGTTCCTAAATCAGGTTGTTGCAGCATCCTAAGTATCATTATTTTAGATAAATCCTCATTAGATAATTTAGATGTACGTTCAAAAATCTTGGGTATCTCTTCTTCAAAAATAGAATCAGATTCTTTAGGATATTTTTTCTCTGTGAGTTTAGTTAATTTATAGTATTTTCCTCTAGTAATTTCTGATTTATTACTATCAAATTCAATGATTTTGGGTTCTTTTAACAATTCTGTGATGTGATGGAAAATTGTTGATTCTGTTTTACCCATAATCCTTGACAACATCTTAATATTTAAAGAACCAAACGTTCTAATTGCCATTATAATTCCATATCTTGTTTCATTTTCAAATAATTGCTGAAACCGTTCTGTGATCTTATCTGCTTCTTTAGTTGAAGGCATCTTGAATCTTAAGTGTTTAAACGATATATAAATAATTCGTTCATCTAATAAATTCGATTATGAAAACATTTATAAACCTCGACGTTAGAATAAATTCGATAATCGAATTATGGTGAGAAATATGACGAAGAACGAAAGATTTCTGATTACTGATCTGCAATTTAGAAAGATAAGAGAAAAAGAAAGGATGCTATTCTATAATTATGCATTTGAATCAACGAAAGATAGAGCCAATACAATTGGTATATCTTTTGAGTTTTTAGAAAAATTTTGCAAAATTAACAATATTTTACTTGGTCTTCCTGGAAAATTGTTGATGAGAAATGTGATAGATTATGTTACAGAAGTTGAAGGAGAAATAGCTGCAGGATTTACTATTATATATGATAAAAAGAAGAATAAATACAGTCTTGGAAATGTTTTTACACGACCTAAGTTTCAAGGTAGAGGTTTAGGGAATATTGTTATGCAGTATGTAATCTCTCTTTATGGAAATAAAACTATAGATTTAGGTGTTGATAGAATAAATACAATAGCAATACATCTGTATGAAAAATATGGTTTCAAAGAAGAATCTCTAGAAAACGAATACTTGGGTGAATTACCTTTTCCAAAAATAAATCCCCCAGAAGGTTATACCACAAGATTAGCGGAGAAATCAGATTTAAACAATCTGCACAAACTTAAAGAGCTTCCAGATATGCAAAATATTGATAAAAATTATAGTAAAACATTCAATAAAACTAAAAAGAAAAAATTACGAATTACAAACCAGTTCCCTGGGATTCTTCTTAAAGAAGATCAAGTGGTTGGTATTGGCAGAGCATTATGGAATAGAGGTGTACCAGATACAGCACAGATAATTGCTAGTGCAGTTTTACCTGAAGCTGCTGAAGCTTATGCTTCTTTCATTAGTTTTCTAGCAAACAAATCACACGAATACGGATTGAAGAAATATATTTGGAATCAGAATAAAAACACTAAACATTTTTCCACAATTATGGAACCAATTTTAGGAGAACCTTTTCGATCTGGATTGATTATGAAAAGAGTAGCAACCAAATAGAAGAACTTGAATTTTTACTTTTTTATTCTTTTAAGACTTGTTTTACTATTTCTTCAGATAATCTACCAGCTTTTGGCAACTGCCTGAAAATATGCTTATAACCTGGTGTTTTCTCAATAATCATCTTGTAAATTGATATGGCTTTCTCTTCTGACCCATATTCAACATATTTAGAAGCTAGATAAGACCAACCGTATAATGTATAGATTTCTTCTTTACCTTGTAGAAAATTTTCCAGTTTTTTCATTGAATCTTCCTTATTATCTTCAAAACCTTTAGCTATTTCAGAAAGAGCTATATTGAATAATCTAATAGACAAAATTCTACCCAGTTCAATTACTGGTTCTTCATGGTCTTCAATATTAATATCAATGAAACGATCAGATCCGAGAAAACCTGCTCCCTTTTTCTCAACTATGATTCGTGCACTTTGTTTACCTCTTGCATCACCTCCAGCATCATCTCCAGCTTTTAAAGCTGCAAATAATCTTTCTGCTAGTGTTCCTTTAGTGTTAACAAATGTGTTTGACATCGCTTTTATTACTTCTTGGGCAACAAGAATATTTCCTTGACAAGTATAGCCATCACCAGTGATATGACCAGCCCATTCGAAACATTTACTTCCCGTGAAACCAACAGCTTTACCATCATAATTTATCATACCAATTTGTCTAGATTCTAAGTCATCATCAATTTCTCTGAAATGTTCTAAAATCTCAACTAGAGTAAGTTTCTCTTCAAGTTTTTCCATAAAAAGAGGTCCTAAAGCAAAGTTAGCCATAGCTTGGGTAGAAATAGCTCCAAGTTCAGCTTTAACAAAACCTATTCGACCGGCATTATAGACGCAAGATGCACCTGCAAAACCTATCTCATTATTTATTTTATCAACAGCTACAATTGAAAAAGTCATAGTTTAACCAAAATTCTAAACTATAAAAATATTAGTTTTTTTGAAGAAGAATTAAATAGCCATAGAGATAGTATACTTGTGGATAAGAATAAAATACTTGACAATTTTCTTGAATCGCAGTACGTAAAGGTATTTGTGGCATTTTTGAACGATACTTGGATATCTGGATACGTTGCGTTCACAAATGAAGAAAATAAGAAAATAAGCTTTGAAGAATTCATTAGACTCATTAAAGCTGAAATTCAATGTTCCCACCCTTATGAAGAAGATGAAGTGGAAAGATTGATACCTTTCAATTTTTATTTATATTGTAATGGACTAATGGAGCCTATTACTGAAGAACTTTATGAAAGAAAGATAACTGATGCAGATTCCATTGTTATTGGATCTCAAGATGAAAAAATTGGAATTGTTCT
>JAEOUK010000644.1 GCA_016839385.1 Promethearchaeota archaeon | reverse complement strand
TTTTTACAGCGATGAAATCAATCAGTTGTTTTGTTTCATCGTCAAGAATGTTATTGATGAAATTACTGATGGTGCGTTGATTTGGTACTGAAGTTAAGTTGAGTTTGTGAAGTTCCTGCTTGTGGAGCCGTAAGTATCTTTCTAGTTGTGTTTGAAATTTTATGCCTTTGAGTTTTTGATAAATAAGGAGTTTTAATAATGATTCAAAAGAGAATTTAATATGTCGATAACTACGATCAAAACAAGAGAGGTGTAATCGATTGAGATAGTCTACTATGGTAATTTCTTTTTTTTGTTTGCATTGCTCGAATGTGTTATATATCTCCAATTCTATGGTTTCTTTGGAGATATTTCGATTGCCTGACTGCATTCGTTTGTCTCCAACCTGAGGGAGGCCTAAACTCCTTCAGGTATTTTAGGTACCTAAAATGTATACGTAACACGCTATTTATAATTTTCGGCACCTAAAGATTTATAATAGACATATACTTTACATAACCAAATATGAGATTACAGAAACGATTATCTAGAATAGTCGATGGCAAAGAATATGCCAAATGGATTATTGTAATACCTCCCACCACAATTGAAAACATAGGTTGGCAAGAAGGTGAATGGTTAACAGAAGAAATCAAAGGAAACAGTCTTTTAATAAGACCTTTAAAAAACGAGGAAATTCAAAGACTTAAGACAAAAGATTCAGAATGCACATATAAGACTTTTAAAGAGAAGATCAGAATAATATTAAATAAGAATTCAACCGGTTTATCCTGGACACAAATTAGAGAAATTGGTGATTTTTCTCAAAAAGTGCCAAACAATAAATGGGTTAAGAAATTAGAAGAAGACATTAATCTACTCAGAATAAGAGATAGAAAAAGAGGAATTGTATGGAAATTAGACCAAAAATAAAATCATTAGAGGAAAAAACATGTTACTAGAAATAAGTAAAATTATCCTAAATGATAAGAATCCTAGATCAGATATTTCTGATATAGAATTAAATAATTTAGCAAATAGCATAGGTCAACAAGGTATAATTGAACCAATAGTTGTACGCCCAAGTGGTAATAGATATGAAATTGTTGTTGGTGAAAGAAGATATAGAGCTGCAAAAAAAGCAGGTTTAGATAAAGTTCCTGTTATTATTAAAGAATTGAGTAATAATCAAATTATCGAGTGGAATTTAGTTGAAAATATACAAAGAGAAGATTTAACTGATGTAGATAAAGGAAAAACGATTATAAATATGATGAGGGAATATCCAGAAAAATATCCCAATATAACTGCAGTTAGTAAATCTTTGAGTATAGATTCAGGTCGTATTTCACAGTGGATAGCTACAGCGAAAAATTTAGCACCTGAAGTGCAAAAAATGGTTGTTCCACCTACTTCAACAGGACATGGCAAAAGACCTACTGGAAAAATTTCTGGATATACGGCTAGAACAATCGCTACTAAAATCAAAGATCCTGAAAGACAAGTAAAGGTAGCTAAACAGCTTTCTGAAGGAAGATTTACTCACAAAGAAGAACAAAAGATACTAGATTCTGTTGCTAAAGAACAGGAAAAAACGGTTGATAAAATAATTGAAGAATTTAAACAAGAACCTGCTGAAATCCCATTCCGTTTTTCCCATATGCAACCTATATTAGATGGAATAAAAACTCAAACAAGTAGGAAATCAATTGATTCTAAAATTCAGGAAGGCGCTGTAATACGAGCTAATCTTTGGCAGCCAGCTTTTGCAGAGTTAATTGTTAAAAAAATTGAAAAGAAAAAATTAGGAGATTTTACCGAAGAAGACGCTGAACGAGAAGGCGGTTATACGCTCGAAGAATTTAAACAAGTATGGAAAAATATTCATGGAAATTGGAATCCAAATGAAACAGTGAATACAATACAATTTAAAGTTAAAAAGAAAAAAAATATTGAAATGATTGTATGAACTGGGAAAAAAAGAGAATATTGTTAGTAGTAAAAGCGTATCCTGAAAGTAGTAAAAAACATGGTTCTGTCGTATGCACAGCTGGAATTACTGAAGAAGGTGAATGGATACGAATTTACCCCGTCCCTTTTGAAGCTTTTAGGGGAGATACAAAGATACCTAAATACACTTGGATTGAAGCAGAAGTTAAACAAGCAACTGATGAAAAACTTGGTAGAAAAGAAAGCTATAAACTTCGTCAAGATTCGATTCAAATTATCGATGATTCACTAACAAAAAAACCAGTTAATTGGGACGAGCGAAATAAAATAGTATTTTCAATGCCAAAATGTACGATAGAAGCATTACAAATGGATTTTAAAGAAGATAGAACATCACTAGGACTTGTTAAACCATCGGTTGTTCATAATTTTTTTACTACTGAAAATTTGGAGGAAATTGATAATGATATTATCCAAGGTAGACAAATGACTTTATTAGGTGAAAAAAGAACACTTTTGGAAGAATTGCCACATATATTCAAATATCATTTTTCTTGCACTAAAAACTGCTTATGTAATCATAATATGACATGTGAAGACTGGGAATTATTTCAATCATATCGGAGTTGGCGTTATATCTATCCTACTACTGAGGTGCTATGGGAGAAGATATATCAAAAATTTTATACAACGATGATAGAAGAACGTGATTTACATTTTTTTGTTGGTACTCATTCCTTATATCCCGTTTGGATGATTATTGGTCTGTATTATCCTCCAAAATAGAAAACTATCGATAAATAATTATGTTTCAGTATAAATTTCTTCTACATTTCCCGCTTCACATTCCGAAACCCATGTTTCCCAATCATCTGATGATAGATACGGTAATAGCTCATTCATGGGATTAAATGCATTTATATCAAAGTATGCCGCAGTTTTTGTTTCTCTTGGTCTCGTTTTACTCTCTAAATAATTATCACGCAGAGATGATGTTGTTGCCCACCAGCAATCAACAGGCTCATGACGATTACTAGCCCCATCAGTTCTATTTATACACTGGACATGATAGACAAATATAGGTTTACGTAAGGACTGTATACCTGATAATATAGAATCTATATCTTGATGATCCAATTGGAATCTATTCATATTGGGACCAATAGATGTATTACCAATGCTGCTCTGACCTGTTTTAACTTCAATATAAAATAACACATTGCTATTTTCTCTTATTAATAAATCAGGATTATTATTTGATCCTTCATCTGCATCATCGTCAGCAGTTATTGGATTTAAAACTGGAATATCTATACTTACAACTGAAAAAACAGAACTCCTTGCTGAACTACATAAAAGATCAATTGTTCTTTGACGAGCGTATCTCTGAGATTCTACACCC
>JAEOUK010000022.1 GCA_016839385.1 Promethearchaeota archaeon | reverse complement strand
TTATTTCGAAGGGAAATGTCCTTTAGATAATGTTGTTCATTCCTTTAATATAAACAAAAATGAAATAGATCTTTGTGAACATATCCCAAACCTAGTACCAAGACTTGATACAAACCAAGCACTTCTACAATCAATAATGACAGGATATTTCAGAGTTTCAGGTCCTGGTGAGATCAATTATAATGCACAAGTTATACCTGCTGTAACGAAATTAGGTATTCAACCACCTATTTATGTGAAATATACAAGGATGCTTTACAATACCCCATGGATAGAGAGTATTTCTCAAACACTAGAACCTCCCTCAATTTCCTTGTTTTCAGGAGATTTTTTCAAAATTTTGGGAAGTATTGCTAAAGCAAGAAGAAAGAAGGAAGGAGATGTACTAGCTCAAGCAACTAATCAATTAACTAATGCAGTTAAACAAAAAATGTCTTTTCTCAAAGAAATTCAAGATAAATCCATAAGTGATATTGAACGATACAAATCCTGGCAATTTGGAATGTATGATGAAAATCATCATTGGCAAGAGGTGAGCTGGTCCTGGATTGTAATGGCAGCAGTAACAGGTCTAAGTGATTATCTTGCAGCATATAGGAGGTACTATTCAGAACACACTCCTGTTGGAGGTATAGGATATATAAATTCTAGACTATGATTCCAAAATCTTCTCATACCATTTAATGTATTGATCAGCAATCTTGCTTGCTTCAAATTCATTGACGACTTTTTCTCTTCCATTTTTTCCTAATTTGGAAATAAGATTCTTATCATTCGCAAGCTGGAGCATATATTTTGTCAGACTTTCTTTATTTCCAAACTCATAGATAAACCCATTCTGTTCATGGTCTATAACTTCAGGTATACCACCTACTCTTGGAGCAATGACTGGAGTCTCACATGCCATTGCTTCTGCAATAGTGAGACCAAAACTCTCATTTGTGCTAGCTGATATTAAAGCTGCTCCACAACTATAGATGGGTGCTATAGACACTCTTACTCCTTGGAATATGACATTTTCAGATATGCCTAGTTTATACGCAAGATCCTCACATTTCTTTCTTTCTGGACCTTCACCTACCATTATTAATCCAGTATCAGGATATTCTTTGACAACATCAGCAAAGGCTTCTACGATGAAAGGAGCATTCTTTACAGGTCTAAAATTGGAGACATGGATAAAATTATTCTCATATTTTATTTTGAAATCACAGAGTTGTCCATCTATCTTTCTGTATTTTTCTGTATCGATAGGATTATAGAATACTTCTAAATCACGATCATAACCAAATTTAGTTATTATTTCAGTTTTCATATAATTTGATACAGTAGATAATCCATCAGCTTTTTTAAACACATGAGATAGAACTGGATTATATGCGGGATCTATACCCAAAGTATGTATATCTGATCCATGGGCAGTAATAGCAAATGGAACGTTAGTTATCTCTTTGGCAAGATATGCTGATACACCTACGGGGATAGCATAATGGATGTGCATTAAATCAATTTCAGTTTTTTGAGCAATTTGGGCTAATTTTGAACCTGCTAGAATCGTATATGGAGTTCCAATATCTTTAAACAATGGATATGAGATAATGTCAACAAGTTCTAAAGTAATATTTGGATGTCTAAAAGTTCGAAGTAAGAACGGTGTGTCATAACTAATTAAATGAATATCATGTCCTTTTTTAGCCATCTCAATAGCTAGTTGGGTGGCAACAATTCCTGATCCACCAACAGTTGGAAAACAGTTAATTCCTATTTTCATCTTGTAATTTTGTTTTCTAAAATATTTAAAAGAATTCTGTATTTACCTTTTTCTTTAGCTTAACCATAAAGATTTTTCATAAAAATAGCTTGTTTCTTAACAACTTCTTTGCTATTTTTAGCAGTTGAATACCCATCAAGGTATTGTTGGTTAATTTTTAAAAACTCTTTACCCCAACTAACAAGAGAGAGGATTTCTTTGCTCTGATCTTCATCACCAAGGATGTATAAAGCTGCACTTATTGCCTCAAGAGTACTTAATTTAGATGGTTTTCCATAATTATT
>JAEOUK010000643.1 GCA_016839385.1 Promethearchaeota archaeon | reverse complement strand
TGGATAATGATTATATCTGGAGGAATTTCAACCATAAATGGAATCCTTGTTTCGATTTTTACAGATAGAGACACCGATCGAGAACTCTCTGGAGGTGATTTTATCCGGGATTTGAAATCAGGAAGACTACACAATGTTACAGCTGTTATCACTTTTGCAACTTTCATTGCAGCTAATTTAACCGTGGGTTTAGCCTATATTTTTCATCCAAATCAACTCCCGATATATAACTGGTTACCACCACTCTTGATATTTTGTTTCATATTGACTGGGTTTTTTTTATTTAATGCACTATGGCAGAAAAAATGCGAAAAAGACGAGACTCTGGAAACATTTCCTGGTAAAGGAATATATTCTTTCCCACTTTGGGAATGGTTACTTTTTACCAGTTTATACATTTTCTTATTCTGGAATGTTTTTATCATATAACATACTAAATGTAGCATATTTTTCGTAGCGCATCTGAATTTCACTTCATCTAATTTTATTTTGAAAGATCTATAATTTAATCACGGATAAAACAGGAAGATAACAGATATATTTCACTTATTATTTGTTATCATATTATGGTGGAACTTAAAAAAGAATCAATTCCTAAATTCTTAATTCCGGTGTTTACGATTTGGATTGTGATATGCAATATAGGAGCAATTGCGACTGCAGTAGTATTTTACTTCATGGGAATTGAGTTTGAAGCAATAATCCCAATATTGGATTTTTCCCCAGTAGTAGATCTGATTATCATTATTAGTATAAATTTTGTGAGTCTATTATTGTTAATCCCTCTTTTTATTGGTGATACTGTATTCCGTTTTTTCATTCCCGCTCTAATATGGTTTATCTTGGTTGCAGTAGTCTATATTTTATTTGGAATGTACTGGATATTGATTTTCGGTGGAATTCAGATGATGGGAGATCTATGGTACGAATCGAAATATCGGGAAGCATTGAAAAAACAAAACTTAATAGAAAAATGAATGACCTTATGAAAATAGTTTAGAATTTTTCTAAATTATTTTTAGAATTTTTTTTCGCGACCTAATTATAAATCAGATTTCTTCTCGCATAATGATATAGCTTCTTTATTTAAACATATGATTTAGAAAACTGGGATTCTTATGAAAATTGAAGAAATAACCGAAACTATTGAAAAAGCTTTAGGGGATATTACTACATTACCTCCAAATACACGAATGTTGTTTCATGCTTCAGCAAACGGAAACAGAGACAATACTAATTATATATTTATTCTAGAAATGTTTGATGAAGACGAATATCGTAAAATAAAGGAAGAACATATAAAACTGGAAAATCCAGATTATGTTGCGAGTAGTTTATTTTATCATAAGAAAAAAATAAAATCGAGCGACTATCAAGTAGTTTTGGATTCACTTTATCATGGAAACCATGATTTGAAATTTTCCGAAAGTGTAAAAAACCTATTTAATCTTAGCCATTGGATTGCTCGAAACTATATTATAGTAGGGAATTTTAAATACAATTTGACACCGAAAACCAATGGGAACATATTTTATTCTTTTAAAAACGGACGAAAAGTCGATTTTCAACTAATTTTATTTATTGATCGATTAGAAGATGGCGGATTAGTTTTGGATATGGCAGATTATGATTTTGTAGCCCCTATAGAAAACAGATCTTCGGGAGATCAAGAAAAAGAATTACAAAATATAGTTTCTTCCTAAATATCTTTCTATTTCTGGCATTATAACAACTCATTAACGAAGTAGATAATTATTTAATTGCATAATCTTTAAAAACAAAATTAATGAAAAGTTGTTAAATTACCAAATTTCTAAAACGGAGGACTTTAATATGGCAATACTAATTACACAGCTCTTAGGCTATATTTTTGAAGGAATAGGATTAGCTTCAGGAATTATCATAGCATCAATAGTTATGAAAAAAGATAATAAATACGTTGGAAACCAACTAATGGCTGCCTCGATGATCTTAATGGGGGTTTATATGGGAGCAATATTGGTCTATGACATACTATATCCCATTTTTCATATGGATTGGCTCATCCAAGTTTTTTATCGTATTTGCGTGATTGCTCTATTCTACGGTACAATGTTTCTTTTTTTCAGCGTGAATGTTATGTCTAGATCTAGTTCTTGGTTTAACAAAAAGAATACAATCCCTTATGCTGTAATTATATTTGGATATGCTGTGGCGATTTGTTTTATTGATTTTCTTGAAATACTTCCAGGAGAACAAGTAAATACTCAAACTAAGATAATGATCCCCCTATATATCTTAATTGCTGGAGTTGTATACTTCATTGTGTTTTCTATGATAGGTTTGTACAGATTTGGGATTATGAAATCAGACGGGATCAGAAAAAAGAAGATGGTTACGTTTTTCTCAGGTCTGATGGTATCAATGGTTGCTATAGTCATAAATGTGCTTAGTAACATTCTTGCAGATCCGTTGGGAATTCTTGATGTAGTATTCTTTGGCACTTTAGCATTAGCTATGGTCGTTATGACCTTTGGATTTGTTGGAAAGAGTACTAAAAGTGAAAAAGGTATTCAAATTGATATGCATGACTAATCCAATAAAGATCGATTCCTCAGATCTTCAAACAATACATCTTTTTTCTTTTAATACCGATATTATATAATTTATCCAAAATATTTGAAATTTAAATGAATTGAGGATTAGCTTTTTTTTCATACAAGAATGATTTTCAATATGAAGTCACCTTATCTGCCTAGAAAATATCTTTCTAAATCAATCCTAAACTATCTAAGGAAAAATCAATTTCATCTCGTTTTCTAACAAATTTAGCTGGATTTCCAAAGTAAATTGAATTTGGTTCTAGATCTTGAAATGGTAGTGTATATGACCCAGCTCCTATAATCGTTCCTTCTCTAACATTAGTTCCGGGTAGTATAGTTGTTTTTGCACCGATTATTGCGTTATCATCAATATAAATTGTTTTAATGATCAATTTGTCCTCTTCCAGAAGGCAAGATAAAATCACGCTACTATGTCCGATAATCACATTTTTACCTATATCCACAAATTCAGGAGAAATCCAAACATCCCAATTAATCCCATATTTACCTATTTTCACACCAAACGCAAGGAAATATAGAGATCTTCTAAACCATGGAAATGGAGTAGATGAAACTAAGTAGGATGGAAATAACCGTGTATAATTACGTAAACAGAAAAATTTAAAGTCCCGATTTGAAATACTACGAGGAAAAATACCTTCTCGAGGTTTGTGAAGCAAGTTTAAAATTACCAATTGAAAACGCATAATTCCGATTGCGCTTAATAACAACAAGTAATACATCATCAATAGATCAAATGGTAATAGAAGAATGTTGATCCAAAATGTTTCTATTTTCCTCCATGCCCAAGCAAAACCCAGTTCGAGAAATACAGGTGGAATCAAAGAAAACCAGATATGGAATAGATAAAATATAAAAAACCTCTTTCTTATTTTCTCATGTATATATAACGGATGAGACATTTTGAGCGAAGTTGGAGAAGACATTAGTTAATCTCCTTTTTTTCTTTCTTTTGTTCTTCCAAAGAATTCTTTCCAATTGGTTTTTGAGGTATAATTTTCGTGGCAGGATTTCCAAGATGGACTACCCCTCCTTCTAAGTGCTGTCCAATATAGGAAGAGCATCCTGCCCCCAAAATCCCCTCTTCTCCCAAAACAGTTCCAGGAGCTACTACAGCTTCCGCACCAACAATGGAATTATCTTTTAATATTGTGCGTAGTTGAATAAATTTATCTTGATAAATAGCATGGGACATTATTATAGAATTCATAGATGTCATAACCGATTTTCCAAATTCTATCAATTCTATATCAATCACTGAGTCATATAGGCACACATAACTACCAACTTTATTTCCTAACATTGAATAAACAATATAATCTACCCATGGTAAAGGAAGTGCGCGAGCTAGCCACATAGCAAAATAGGAAGCCCAATATCTTTTTTTATAAAACTTGAATTCTTTGCTATCAAAACTAAACACGCCTTGTTGTATTGGATGAATCCACTTCAGAATTTTTATAACTATTGATGTAAATCCTGCAACAGAGAATGTAAATAACCACAAATTTCCATACATACCAAATGGCATGAATAATAAAAGATACCAATTTCGTGAGAAATCATCAAAAATAATTTTAATTGGAAACCAATTTACCGTTGTCACAATAAGTATCCCAAAAATGAACTGGATGAGAATTATTAACGAATTTTTATCTGTATAAATATTTGAACTAGTCACTGGGATTTTATTACGTATTAATTCTTCTTTTATGTTAGTAGAACTCAATGTTGAATCCTCATTCTTGTCTCTTACGATTTTTTAATGATTGATGTTTCAAAGCTCCCCAAATACATAATCCCGCAATTGTAATATAAATTACTAGCAAAAAAGTAGGATAAATAGGATAAAAGAGTGCAAAACTAATGTTATTCAATACATGAATTCCTATCGTTACAAACAAATTTTCAGTGATGAAATAAACAGATGTAAATAACATCCCAATAGCAAATAATAAAGCTAAACTTCCAACTAATTCCCATCCTGTGATATCAGTTAGTAAGCGGACAGGTATATGGAGGAGTGAGAATAAGATGTTAGAAATCAGTGCTCCCACAATTAAAGACCATGTTTTTATATTTTTCTGAACTTGTTTCTTTTCCAAAAAATTCTTCATTTTTTTGCTTATTTGTATCCAAATAAAACCTCTGAATAACGTTTCTTCAAATAGTGCATTACCAAATATTTGTGCAAGTAAATTTCCAACATCATAGGTTAATCCATTACCCGAATCAACCCAATACGGCCACCAAATTGTAGGATTTTGAAAAATAACATTCAAAATCAATAAGAAAATGTTAAGCAATAAATATAATCCATAAAGGGATAATATTCCAACTGGTAGTTTTCTTAATTTCAGTCCCAAGTTTGAAATTTTTTCTTTTCCCAACACTGATAGGTAAACAACGATAATAATTAGGAATAATCCAATATTGATAATTAGCGTACCATTAATTATGCCTAATGTCGCAGTACTAATTGGTATTAACCATTCAAATGGAATTACCATGAAAATTAAGAATAAGATGAGAAAAATGTCTAAAATATAACTTCCTATTATGAATAGCCATGATTTCTCTTGCTGTGGTTCTGCAATATTATCGTAAAACTGCCTGAACATAAGTTCAACTTGGTGTGAAAAAATAAGAGTTTTATGTTTATGAGAAACTAATTCATTGGTTGACAGGATAAGCAGAAATAAATACTTCCACCTAGATATTGTTGCTTCTCAATTATTGTTCCACATCTTGGACAAGGAGATCCTACCGATTTATTATGCATGATTCTTGGATATCCTCCAAAATTATTGAATAAATCTTTTTCGCTATCCCTTCCTCCCAATTTTATCATTTTATTAAGCTCTTTAATCGTGGTTGTGAACAATTTCTTTTGCTCATCTATTGATAGTGAATTTATTTCTCTTCTTGGATGGATATTCGATAGAAAAAATATATCTTGAATCACTCCATTTCCTATTCCTCGAAGCCCGGGTTCTGTGACAAAGAATTTCTTTACACTACATTTTTTGGATGATGGAAGAGAATCAATCATTTCCTTGAATTTATTAGGTGAAAAATCATCTGATAAAGGATTAGTCCGGTTGTATCCAATATGGGGGTGGTCTAATAGTTCCGAAGATTTAAGCAATCTTATCTCACCCCAACCAGAAATTGTGACGGTTAAAAAAGTACCATTTTGAAATTCAAGTAACAATTGATGCTTTTTGGGAACTGTGGTCCTGTTTTTGTGATAAAGAATATTTTCACCTCCACATCCTAAACTTAGTATATAACCTGGTTCAATGTCGACTAAAATTATATTTCCATTGGAATCACATCCTTCAATAGATTTTCCAGTGATAATTTTAGCAAATTCCTCATTTGAGTGAAAGCCAACTTGATCATTCTCCATTGGAAACATAAATTTATGCGGATTTTGACCTCTAAGAGCGCTAACAATCTTCTTTCCCTTCAAAGTTTTCTCAATTTGCTTTGCAAAAACTCGTGCTTCGGGTAATTCAATCATAACGTTAGAATTTCAAAATGTAATATAAAATTCTTTAGTGAATCCTTTTCAATTTTCTAAAAAAATCCCGATAATATTGAAATTAATTATGAATAAGAGAAATAGCCATTGCCATTTGTCGATCAATACTCTCTTTATATATCTTTGATAATTCTCGTTTTTATTCCCAAATTTTGGAATTAGCATAAATTTTCCTTCAATACGATGAAAATCAGTAACAAAGAAATTATTTCTATTTTGAATAATGGTCCCAAAGTAGAACATAGTCCAAATCCGACACTAATGATATGGAAATTTTGCACAAAAAATAACATCTATTATTTCCCAAGTAGATATTCAGTTAAATCTATCCATGTAAACAGAATTAAGACGGTAAAAAATAGTGAAAAATTCGCACTGATAATTTGTGCTTTGGTTTTTATGTTCATTTCCAATAGGTATAAAAAGAAAAATCAGAATTCATAACCGCATTTACGGCATTGATTTTTCTTTGAATAGATTGGAATATGTCCGACATAGCTAAGGACTTTAGTTTTGTCTTCTACTTGTTTTACATCAACAGCACCGCACATTGGACAAATAACACGTTCTTCCCCTAAATCTCCAATCTCAGGAACAGGGGACTCGAATTGTTTCAATTTGCCTTCCAATTCTTCCATTGACAAGTCCTTTTCGGATACATGAGCTTGTAATTCATTGATTTTTGCTTTTGCTTCAGCCAATTGAGGTTCTACTTGATCTAAACGAGCTTTAAGATTTTCTAGTGTGGAATTTTTAGCAGTTAATTCTGCATTCAAATCGTCAATTTGTTTTAAATAGTTTGCATTCTTTTCGGCTAATGCCCTTATCTCATCAGCTTTCTGGTTCAAGTATTTAATTTGTTCTTGGGCAGCTTCTAAATCAGATGAGAGTTGAGTATTCTCTCCCTCTGCAGATTGTACTAAATGCATGAAATTATCAACACTTGATTTCATTTCATTATATTCCTTTTCAAGTGTATCTTTTTCCTGGAGTGTCATTTCTAACTGACTCTTAAGACTTGCAGTTTCCTGTAAATCAGCTTCTAATTCTTGCATTTTTAGATTTGCTGTATTGTAATTTTTTTTAACATCTTCTAAGTCTGTTCGAGTTTCATGTAAATTTGCTTCCAATTCGGCAATTTTGGCTCGTTGGTCAAGTAAAAATTGACCTTCCACCTTGTAGGGTTTATCGGGTTTACTTTCAATTTTTTCCCATT
>JAEOUK010000107.1 GCA_016839385.1 Promethearchaeota archaeon | reverse complement strand
GAAAATTCAGTTTAGTTCGTTAAAATATCATTTAATAACACTTCAAAAACATGGCCTTATCCTCTCAAGAAAAGACGGAAAATATAATCGCTATTTTACATCATTTGAAGTCAGCGAAGAAGAAAAAAAAATACTTAATTATTTTCGAAAAAGAACTACACTTCATATAATTTTATGGTTTTTTATTGGCGTTCAATGCACTCAAAAGGATTTAAGCAGATTTCTTGAAAAACATCCTGCTACCATTGGATTTCATTTAAGAAATATGATAAATGCGGGCATTATAGAAAAAAAATCAATCGATAATGGTGTTATTCATAAAGATGAACCACCTCACGAAATTAAACGTTTGCAAGTAACAAGTGAAAAAATATTTGTTATAAAAGATCCCTGGAGAATCTATGATTTACTCATAAAACACAAAAATAATCTTAATGATAAAAAAATGGTTGAATTTCTGATAGAACATGTTGAATTTTATATAGTAGATGGAATTCCTAAAAAAGTTCAAAATCGAGAAGAGACAATAAATTCAATTGTGAATGCTTATTGTGAATTCTTTTTTCCACCCTCATTTTGTTCCTAATTTTTATAAAAATCACGATTCCTTGTGATAGTTATATATGTTTTATAAATTATCATTTGAAGATTGGATAATTGCACTATAAATTATATATATTAAAACTTATATTAATTTGTTTGTCTGGGGGAAGGAATTGTAGAGGGCGGACCTCCGCCCGCTACAATACCTATTAAAATAATATAATTTGTTTTAAAGGAACTCGCGTACTTTTAGAAAAATAACAGTTCTTTTTTGATTATCTATTATGTGATTCTAAAATAGTGAATCATTCGAAATTCTTTATGATTATTATTACATCTTATAACAAGCAAAATAAAATATACAAACGAAAGTGATGAAACACCTGGTGTCACCCTATTTCCGTCAAATGTAAACAAAAGAGGCTGTTTTTGGAATTTTGTAGGATTTTCTAGGAGGCGGGCTTTATGTCTTCCAAGAGAATTAGGATTCTTAGGGGGAAAAAGAATGAACCCAACCATGAAAGATGTTGATACGAATACCTGCGCCTTTACTTGCGTATCTAGGTGCGAAAAAGGCTTTTATGAAAGCCTGAGTATGAAATTGGAGGTCTCATCAGTGATGTGGGATAACTCCTTTAGCTATACAACATCATTCGAAAACCTCTCTTGGGCAAGAGAGATTAACCTAGAAGATAATTTAAAACAATTTCAAGAAAAGTATGAAATCACCAGAAAGTTTAAGGAACTGTCATCTGAAGCGCTAAAACCATCAGATTATCTCCGACTCATCGAATCTCATATCCCAAAGAAGCTAATATCCCCTCAGAATTATTCAGAAATTAAGAATGTGACAAAATATTTTACAGGTGGTTTAACAAGTTTTTTTGGATTTGAAAAGCGTCTGATGAACCCAGAGGCACCGTCAGATTATCTGATTGCGGTTTCTGCCTTAAAAGGTGAGCGGGAAGCCTTGGTTCACCTATTAGAAACAGAAAATTTACCACATGATGTGCTTCATAGATCTGAGTGGAAACAATTACGCAGGTTTGCTCTCAATTGGACCAATCCAAATTCCGAGATCCATGAGAAGGTGCTTGGGGTATGGTTAGAGTTTGATATCGCGGACGTTTCAAGTGAAATATCCATCCCAAGTGTCTTCCTTCAGACAATACCGCTGCGTATTGATTCTCCAGCAGATGTTAAGAAATGTACCTGGGTTACCAGAAATGCGATTCCCTTTCTGGAAGGAAAGCCGGTTTCTGAAAAAATAGAAGAATATTTCCTCGAGATAGTGCAGAAATTGCCAAAAGAGGCCTCAGTGTTTCATGTCGCTTCGATGTTATCAAGAAAAACAGAGGGAATGCGTGTCGTCATCAAGAGGATACATCCTGATGACATTGTCCCGTATCTCAAGACAATTGGATGGAAAGATAAAGGGAATGGACTGTCACATTTGATAAAGGAGCTTAAAGAGTTCGTCGATTGTATTCGTCTACATATAAATATCAGTGACAATGTTGATCTAAAAGTCGGATTGGAATGCTTCATTTCTCCAGAAAAATATAACCAAGAAAACGGTTGGACGGATTTTCTTGCGTATTTGGTAGAAAAGGGATTATGTCAACCCGAGTTAAAATCTTCCCTGCTCGAATTCACTGGAGTAGAACAAGAGAATCCCGCGCATTCATTTAGTCTTGATTCATATCTCCCCTCTGTAAAAGTACCTGATACTGAATTTTCCAAAGCGCTAGTTCGCTATATCAGTCATGTTAAAATTTCTTATGAACCAGAGAAACTCATTGAGGCGAAAGCTTATACCGGTGTGAGACTTTTTGGTCGTCTTCACAGCTCCTCATAACCAAGAGCCTACCTGGAAGAATCTCCGTCTTCTAAGAAAGGTTAATGCACAATTATGTGTTTACTTATCTGCTAGAGGATTCTTTTCATGAAATTCGCGACCATTGGCCATTTAATGACAGATGGCGATATTCAACAAATTCCTAAAGATTGGATTCATAAGAATTGGATCTATTCTCCCGAAATTAATTTAAACCGAATCAAAGGGAGAATCACTGGTTTAAAATTGACTGCAGAACAAATGATGAAACAATCTTTGGAAGAAATAAGAAAAAGATTACTCGAATTAATTTTGTTTTTACAAAACGAATTAGATATAAACTTAATTCAACTTGGTGCATTAACCACATCGGTTACAGATGGAGGAGTATGGGTTACCAAGCAGAAAGAATATAATGGTTTTGTGAATCACGGTGATAGTTATACCGCAGCAATCGCCTGTCAAGTAACAAAAAAAGCATTAGAGTTAAGAAAAAAAAAATCCTTCGATCTTACACTTTCAATTGTTGGTGCATATGGAATAATTGGAGAAGCCG
>JAEOUK010000642.1 GCA_016839385.1 Promethearchaeota archaeon | reverse complement strand
GCAATTTTCTACTTCTCAAAGCGAGATATTCCGGTTTAGTCATTAAATGAAAGAGAAATTTGATGTGGATGCATAATCAGAGTATATATCGATGTTTGTAAAAATACTTCGAGGAGAAATTGAACAAAAATAAATTTTTTCCCTTTTTTGTTTTTTTGCTTTAGTCTCTCAATTTGTTTATTATTATAAGGTAAGAAATGACCTTTATACCTCTCTTGAAGTTCAGGGATTAACCAGTCTTTTCCTGTAAATTTTCCCCTGCATAATGAGGACTTGCAACCACATGTCCAAGATGGTATCCACTCATCAGTTGTTTCCCTTAACGCATAATCTAACGTCAACTCTTCTCCAGTTTCTATATCTCTTCTGGCAACAAGTGTTACTTCATCTTCAAACCACACATTACAATCACAAGAATGGTTCATAAAATGGGTAGGATCGTCCTCTCTTTTATCCACATCATCTAGTGTGAACAGATCATCATCTAATATTTCTACAATCATATCGTCTTTCGCTGCGTTTTCTGCTTCTTCTTTGGTAGTATACCATTCTTTCAATCCCCAAATGACTACAACTTCCCCTTTTTTGATTTGTTTAAGTGCAAACATTCCTTTCCCCTGTAAAGGCGAATTTTTTATTTCTATACGCGGATCGAGCCAATTATTTTTGCTATATTCTCTTTTTTTCTTCAAATTTTTCACATAATCTTTTCAGATATAGAGATATTTGTTATTTTCGTGAACTTTTCGACGTCTATCAATCTATTCTTTTAACGTAGTCAGAATTTTAAGGGTTTGAATCGGGATCAGGTCCAGATTCTTCCTCAGGATCTAACTCGGAATCCTCAGATTCAGTTTCGCGTTCTGGATCGGGTCCTGGTTCCGACTTAGCATCCAACTCTGATTCCTGGTATTCGGGTTCAACAAGGAGTTCTTGTTCATGTAATCGACGATCACTTTCTGAGTCAGAATCTATATCAGCACTTGGAGAAATTGATTTTTGGTCCTCCGAAATTCTAGAATCAACCTCAGGGTCGGTTGCACAAGGTTCTCCAAGAAGAGTTCCCGAATCATTCGTCGTTGTCTGATCCACAGAACCTGAATCTGACTTGGAATCTGCAGGCTCTGATTGAGATGGTTTGGATTTAGGTTCAGGCTCTTTGAATCCAGGAGCATTTATTCCAGGTGTTTGATCTTCAGATCCAGGTGCGGGTTCAGAATCTAACATTTCGAAAGGATGAGCATCTTCTCCTGTAGGTTCGCTCTCTTCTAGTATTACCTCTCCCGGTTCTATTGTTATAGTTCCGGGCGGAGATCGCGAATCAGGTTTCGGTTTACCAACCATTTCTTCTTTTAACAATTGGGATCCTTTTTTCAAGCGGACAATACTTAAAGCAACTCCACTTACAAAACCGACGGCAAAAATCCCAGTGCCTACATATAAAACTAATTCTCCTGAAGGTGTAAAATCAGCGGGGAATACCCATAAGCTTTCCAATCCTACTAAATTGAAGAAATTATCACTAGAAAGTGTGAGTGCTCCAAAATATAGAAGCGGACTGAGAAAACTAGATATCCAACTTCTGGATAATAGGGGAAAAATAAACACAACAATGCTTGAAGTGACTAGAAAACCAAGCCCTAAGGGATCTATAGGCATTTCGGTTGATGTAGGTCCGCCTTCACTAGTTGTTAATTCATGGATCATAGTAAATCCGAACCCAGCTAAGAATGCGATAATTGGCGGAAGTAACCTAAATAATATATGGGGTTTTTTATTCATGTTAAATACCTCTTTCTATCCAAATTGGTTCTTGAATTATATATAGATTACATTGAGAAACTAGAAAAATCCAATAATCAGTTTAAATCCTAATACCTAACATCAAGATCCAGTAAAAACTCAAAAAAAGTTTGATTACTATGAATTCTAAAGGTTTCAGGAAAATATATGAATATATTCATCAGTTATTTTCCAAAGAAGATGAAATTCTTAAATCAGTCAACCAATCTACCATTCGTAATTTTTTACCGCAAATAGGGATCCGACCCAATCAAGGAAAATTCCTACAAATGCTGGTAATGTTGAGTAAAGCAAAAAATATTCTTGAAATTGGAACATTGGCGGGATATAGTGCAATTTGGATGGCTCGAGCTCTTCCTCCAGATGGAAAACTTATCACAATCGAATTGAATCCTAAACACGCAAAAGTAGCAGAAAAAAATTTTCAATCCGCAGGTCTTGCGGATAAAATTAAGGTTCGGGTTGGAGAAGCACTTGAAGTATTGGAAGAAATGGAACGTGAAAACATCGGTGATTTTGATATGATCTTCATTGACGCTCATAAACCCGATTATCCCAAATATTTGGAGAAGGTGATTAAATTTTCGCATAGTGGTACCGTTATCGCAGCTGATAATGTAATTCGTCGAGGAGAAGTACTGAATAAGAAAAGCAAAGTAGACCGAGTTGTTGGAATCCAGAAATTTAATCAAATGCTTTCAGATAGAGATGATGTTATTGCTACTATAATCCCAAATATTAGCAGATCTGGATTCGATGGAATAGCTGTGGTTATTGTGAAGTAAAAAAAGACAATTCTAGATTTTAATTTCCATGAAATCTCCTTTATATTGAATTGAATGAAGCTTCGATTCTCCGTTAATCCTAATATTAAAATTTCGGTTTTCCAGCATGCCCGAGAACCCCCCTTCACGTCTATCGATAGAAAATGTATGAGATTTTTCAATCCACATCATTCTAATCTGACTGAATTTACCTTGCTCATAATTATAGTTATCATTTTCGTCTTCATACAATACGAATTCAGCATCATTTCCCGGATATATTCGGATATCTAAAGGATCACTGGATTCTGTCGCATATTGGATATCCGGTCCGAAAGGAATAATAGAACCTGAAGGGATGAATAATGGAATTTGATTTAGAGGTGTATCAACAGAGAGTGTGCGTCCAGCTTCGTGTGAATTTCCTGTCCAAAAATCGATCCACTTTCGAGATGTATTTTTGAATATAGGGAAATAAACTTCCCGAGTCTTGGCATTCGGTTTAGTAACTGGGCATACTAGTATTGAACCGAACATAAACTGGTCTTTAATATTGTACACCTTGGGATCATGAGCGAAATCAAATACTAAACCTCGCATGATAGTATAATCTTCATGAGTCACTTTTCCCGCAAGTGAATATATGTAGGGGAGAAGTGAATATCGTAGTTTTATTGCCTTGACCAATGCATTATAGTATTTCGAACCTGGTTCTCCAAACTGCCAAACCTCCCGAGGGGTAATAGTACCATGGGATCGGAAAAGAGGATTGAATGCGCCTAATTGTAACCAGCGAGTATATAGTTCACGATATTTTTCATTCTCGCATCCGCCTCGGTATTTCCAAGGCCATACAAAAAATCCTCCAATATCTTGAGTCCAATAAGGAATTCCCGATAAACAGAAATTTAAACCAGCAGGAATTTGATTTTTTAACACTTTCCAAGTTGCTGATATATCTCCACTCCATGTTATAGCCCCAAAACGCTGTTGTCCAGCAAAGGCAGAGCGAGTTAGATTCACAACTCTCTTCTTTTCGGTAACTTTGCGTTGGTTTTCATAAATTCCCTTTGAATGATATTGGGAATATGCATTTAAGTAACGTGCACCAGTTCCAATGGAAGGAGTCATCCGTTTCTTATATTTCTTTAAAGTAAGCTTCGGATACGCCAATTCTGGCTCAGTAGCATCACACCACCATGCGTCTATGCCGTTTGAGAAAAGTCCTTCATTTATTTGTTTCCAAAATAAATCTCTTGCTGATTTATTGAATGCATCATAAAAACGTGCCCCGCCCATTGGTATTTTATAGAGAAATTCAGGGTTAGATTCCATTTCTTTATAATCGGAGCCTTGTGGAGCAAGTTTGGGCCAAATGGAAATCATTATATGAGTATTCAACTTTTTATGGAGTTCCTCAATCATGCCTTTTGGATCTGGATAGCGCGTAGGATCAAAACTTTTCTGACCCCATTGAAATTTGGGCCAATATCGCCAATCTTGCACGATTAAATCCAAGGGAATTTTGAGTTCTCGATATTTTTTAACTACATTCAGTAACTCTTCTTGGCTTTTATATCGTTCTTTGCATTGAATATACCCAAATGTCCACTTCCCAAGCATGGGTGCTTTTCCTGTGAGGGTTCGATATCCTGATATTACTTCATCAATAGTGGGACCGTAGATGAAGATATAATCGATCTCATCAGCAACCTCAGACCACAAATAGGATTCTCTGGAATTGTCGACGAACTTTGTGAAAGAAGTATTGTGCCAAAATATACCATATCCTTTAGAAGAAACTAGTACAGGATTAACAGCTACAGTATTTTTCTGCATTAATTTTCGAGAGCATCCTCGTAAATTCATTTTTCCATCTTGAAATTGCCCTAATCCGAATAAAGCTTCATTAGACTCCCAAATGAAATTTTGCTGAACTGAGTATACCTCTTCTCCAAAGACAGTTGATGATTTTATTGCTCTATTTCCTTCTTGAACTATATGATTTCCAGAACGGTCAAGAATAGAACATCTTCCAGTTTGTTTATCAATATTTAACTTCAATTCGTCTGTTTTGATGATATGAAAACCTTCATTTTCTTCTTTCTCTACACTTTCATCCGAATTTGGTTGGTACACAAGACAAATTGAAGATTTACTTGAAAATTCAGATGTTATTGAAAATCTAATTCGAACTAATCTTGCAGAATAGATTGTAATTCTCAGAGTCCCTGTTCTAATATTAAAAGTAAAGTCATGATTTCCTCCGTTCATAATGAATTTTCGCTTATAATGTATAAAAAAGTTGAGTTGGGATGGAAAATTTTTATATTTTCCCCAAAAATTCATTAGATATTCCTCTTAAAAGTAATTTTTAGTATATTCCAAGTTCCTCAGATCGATGAAATTCATCATATCATTTTATATTATTTGAAAGCAGTCGGAATTAGTTTTAATTTATTTAAAGTAATGAGAAAAAGGATTGCTGATTTTGTAGTATTGATCTTTATGAGTTATTCTGAACAATCCTATTTTCAATGCGGAGATTGCAGTAGAAGTATATTAGAACGGAAAAATAAAAGACACTGTAGAACATGTGGTAAAACTTTATGTGAAGAATGCAATTATACTCATTTCGGATATTGCATTAAATGCAGGCAATATTTTGAAGATCGACCCGTAGAAGAAAAGTATAACATCATGAAAATGTTCAAAAGTGCTCTAAAAGCCGGATCAATTTTCCTCACTATGTTAGGAGTAATGTTTGTAATTGCTTCGATAGTGCTTGCAATATTATATTTTACATTAGAAAATCAAGATACTCTTGGATTAATAGCTGTTATCGAATTTCCCGTCTCGATTTTCTTCTTCTGGATAGCTCTGGTCATTCGAAAAAAGAATGAAAGAGGGTTGC
>JAEOUK010000641.1 GCA_016839385.1 Promethearchaeota archaeon | reverse complement strand
GGAGGATTTCCTGCAGAAATAAAATACTATTATTCAAAGTCAGCTAGTACTGGTAGTTCTTTGGTAAACTGGGGGGGAGCTAATAAAAGTAAACCAAATATTTGGATTAGTTCGGAAGTATATTCGATATTAAATGCTGCTGGCTATCTTTAAGTCTTTATAACTAACCCTAATGCAATTTTGGAATTAATAATTCTCTCATTTAATAATCTTACAATGAATTCTCTTCCTTTAGAGAGTATCAAAAATAGATCCCGAAAATTTCTTAATTTCAATAAAAAAATAGATTAATTTATGAGAGAAATCTTTTATTTTCCTCTTTAATTCACCGAAGTAGTACTTATGACTCGTCTAATTAGAAGAGATAGAGAAATCAAACCAAAACACTATTTTACCCCAGAAATACAAAAATTGGAACAAGATTACAAGAGATATCTTGAAACTAATCCATTTCCAACTCCCAGTCCTAAACAAGTAGAATGGTTGGATGCTGAGATTGGAATGTTCTGTCACTTTGGTATTAATACTTTTTACAATAAAGAATGGAGTGATGGTACTTTAGATATTTCAAAATTCAATCCAAAGAAGCTAAATTGCGAACAATGGATAAAAGTTGCAAAAGACCTTGGAGCCAGATACATGATTGCTACTGCAAAACATCATGATGGATTTTGTTTATGGCCTACAAAAACAACTGAATACTGTATACGAAACACACCATTTAAAGAGGGTAAGGGGGATATCATTCAGGAATTCATTACCGCATGCAAGAAACACAAGATGAAGATAGGAATTTATCTTTCCCCTTGGGATCGTAATCAAGAGCGTTTTGGTTGCTACAAGGACGAAGATGCATATGATGAATTTTATTGTCAGCAATTAACTGAACTCCTAACGTGGTATGATGTTGATATATTTGAGATTTGGTTTGATGGTGCAGGAAGTGCAGGTCATCGATATGACTGGGAAAAAATTGTAGGGGTTATTAAAAAGCACCAACCGAATGCTCTAATCTTTGGAATGGGCGATCCAACAATTCGCTGGGTGGGTAATGAGAATGGATATGCACCATATCCATCATGGTATGTACTGAACTCTCCAGGAGGATTCAATGAAATTGAAAAGATTGAAGTTAAAGGAGTTGGATTAAAATTACGAGAGAGTCATGGATTCGGAAACAGGTTCATTCCCCCTGAATGTGATGTCCCGATACGTAGATGGTGCTGGTTTTACCATACTAACAACAGAATTCTCTTGAAATCGCTCAATCACCTTATTGATCTTTATGATAAATCTGTGGGTCGGGGATGTAATTTGTTATTGAATTTAGCTCCTAATCGGGAAGGATTGCTGGAGAAAGAGGATGCTAAGAGGGCTAAACAACTCGGGGAATTGATTCGAACTCGATATTCGATACCTATAAAAGAAATCTCTGAGAATATAGAATCTCCGATGGAAAAAGGAGTTTTTGAACTGGTTTTAGACTACCCAACTAAGATCAATTGTGTAGTTTCCCAAGAGGACCTCTCAATAGGGCAAAGAATACGCCAATATAATCTTCAATTTTGGAATGGAAATAGCTGGATGATTCTTTACGAGGGACTATCAATAGGGCATAAAAAAATTGACCACTTCAAGAGGATTACAGCAACCAAGATTCGGTTATCAGTAATAAATTCGTTATTACCTCCTAAAATTAAGAATTTATCAGTATATAATATCTAAAAACAATACAGCATATTATTCTCGTATGAATTCAAAAAAGGATTTTAACCATGAATTGTGGATCATGACTTTGATTTGGGGATCTCCCGCTATCTTAGGATTGATCGGATTAATCACAAGTACATTATTTGATTTATTGGAACTATTTCCAACAACTCCCTCAATTGTTTTTCAAATAATCAACGGTATCTCAATTGCTCTTATAATTATATTTGGCATTATTTGGTCACGAAAGAACAAAAAACTGCAAGAAAAATATCAAGATTCTTCAAATAAAAATATCAATACCACATGAAAATACCTATTTTGTCGTTCAAATTAGACAATTTTTCCGAAATTGGTAGATTCATACAAAATTATGTTAAAAATGACTTTTGCGAAAATCTCAACGATATTCTCCAAGCAACCACGTTAGATTTATATTCTCAATATTACCTATAAGGTATGAATATTCTCTTTATTCAATTTACTCTAAACAAACAAGAAGAATTGTGACATGATATGAAAAAGTATATTATGAATTTGATTCCCTTTTCGTTGTTATTTCTTGTAGTACCTTTGTTGCTCAGTGGTACCGTGGTAGCTTCAGAATCCTTTGGAGCTCCTGTTCAAGATTGGGGAGTTGAAATTGGAGACACTGTTTATTATACACTTGGTTGGGATCTGGATGTAGATTTCTCTCAAGGGATTTGGGATTTAATTGATGATGCATTAGTCTCAGCAGGATTACCTTCTGAACTCGCTGATGCACAAGGGCATTTTAATAACTTTTCCAGCATTGAGAGTGTTTACAATGTGAAAATCGGAATATCCAATATAACATCCTACTTCTATGATGGAGGCACTTATAATTATTCTGATGATTATATTATAGGACCTGTTGAATTCAAAGCAGCGAGTATGGATGATTATGGACCGTTAAATGCGACACTCATTTATGAAATCGAACAGAATCGGGATATGCTTGAATACTACTTAAATATATTCGGAGCGAACATGACCGTAGATTGGATGGTTGGAAATTTGTCATTATATGGACCTGGGTCTGAGGACGTAATGTTTATGGAATCTTGGTCTAATTCATATGATGGCGAAGTCATGAATCTGCCAGATAGTCCTCCAATATTTGTACCAAAAGACTGGGATATCACCCCGTTTTATGAGCAGTTGAAATCCATAGTAAATTATACAGAACTTGCAATGTATGCTAATATCTATGCTTCTGATTGGAATGATTTAACTTCACAATTAGGATTTACATCCATTAGTGTTTCTAGTAAGGAAGCTGATATCAAATATCAATTAAGTAGCATGAATAAAACGATACTTGATGTAAACATATATGCTGCAAATTTGACGAATCCGGAAACTTTAACTCGAATCGAGACTTTTGATGAATTGATAGGATTTTTGAATATCACCGACTTAGATATCGGATTGAATGGACACGTACAATGGGATCGAGATGGTATTTTGAAAAATGCTCATATCGATTTTACACTTGAAGGTATCTATGATGGTAATTCCTTCAAAATCACCCCAGTTTTTGATATTTCAGTAGGTGAGCATGATAAAATAAACACAGGGTATCAAATCCCAGGATTTTCAACTTTATTAATCATGCTTGTCGGACTCATTACTACTACGGTAATAATCCGAATAGTTAAAAAAAAATAATTTAAAATTTCTACTTTTTTTTATTTAATGATTATTTTCAGAAGCAGTAGGAGTTATACTTCATTATACCACTTTCATGCGGATACCATTGATTTAGCTCGTTCTTCAAGAGTATCGTGAATTATTTGTAAATCTTTTTTCACATGGACAAGTACTGGTAACCAGAGAACGATGTTAAGAATCCAAAATCCTACTGCTACCCACATAGCTCCCTGTAGTGAGAAAATTGCGGAAAAAGCACCAGCTAGAAGAGGTCCAATTGTGCGACCGATCAAATCCATAGACGAAGCTAGACTTATCATAGTAGATCTATGTTCAGGGAGATTGACATCAGTGAGTGTAGAATCCCAATTTGGACCTACTCCTTGGTTAATTGCCATTAAAATGACCAACAAGCTAACCGCAAATGCAACTCTAGGTGCTGTAAATGCTTCTCCTAAAGTGGCTCCGTCGGGAATATAGAAGTCAATGAGCAAGAACACGACAAAAAATACAACAGGAAATGCATTGCAGAATAATGCAAGAATTACTTTTGCTCGTTTATTTTTTCTAAACCATTTATCCCCGATCCATCCAAACAAAAAGGTTCCAAAGAATCCCGCTACAAATGCAAACAGTACTAAAATCGTTGTAATCTGAGGATCCATATTTTTAACATCCTCGAAATACTTATAGAGAAGAAATACTATGATCCCTGAAGGAATTGTGTCAACAAAATTCGCGATAAGCCAGAAATTAGTCTTATTAGACCACAACTTCTTAAAATCAGAGAGTTCGAATTTGTAGATATATGCAGAAGTCTCAACACCTTGTAGTTCGACCTCAGCTGCTCCACGTTGCGGTTCGGGACTAAAGATCAAGAGAATTGCTAATACTAATCCGGAACCTCCGACAATTCCATATGCTAATCGCCAGGTATCTTGCATCATACCTCCCATCATTAATCCAATTAATTGACCTACTCCAATAGCAATATTAACATAAGCAAATGCACGAGTTCTTTTGTTGGATTGTGCTATATCACCGACCATTGAAAAAATAGCAGGAGTAATAGCTCCAAGTCCAATTCCATTTAAGGCTCGCACGATAAAGAAAAAGATATATCCTCCATATTCATAGGGTGTGAATACGGTTAGAAGTGAGAATATTGCATATACCAAAATTCCAGTAAAACAGATCCATTTACGGGATGTCCGATCTGCAAAAATTCCAGCAATAACCATTGAAACGGACGAGAGGAGGATAATTACGCTGGTAATTATACTCATTTTCGGCAAATAAGTCTCGTTGGTACTCCCGAAAAAGTCATTTAACAATGGATTTAATAACGCTCCTTGTAAACTCTCATCTGCTCTTGAGAATAATAGTATTAAAAAGAAAAGAAATAAAGTAATTGCTCCAGCGGTCCTTGAGATCCTTTTTTTATCCATGATTTCGATTCTATGATTAAGTAATTAAAAATTCCCCTTTTAGAAGTTGGATTCTACGTAAATTATTTCGAAATATTTAGTCTTGTAAATGATAGAGAAATAAAAGAATCCCGCAAAAAAATAAAAAAAGAATACATTTTTTCTATTAAAGAAAACTGCTACAAATTATCTCGAATGAATCTATATCCTATGATTTTGAAGTCTAATTCTTCTAAACATTCTTTAATTCGAGGATCGGTGAAAGCTTGGTAATCTAAATCTCGCCACCTTCCATCTTCTGGAGTAATCGCTTCTAGTTCAGGGCTCATTTTTGCTGCATGAAACAATAGATGAGTTAATCCGGGTTCAATCTTCTTGAATCTTTCACAATAATATTTAGTTTTATCTGGACTATCACTTAGAGTGTCGATGATCATGTGGTCTAACATAGGAATTCCTGAAGCTTCTAATTTATGGAATAAATCTAAAATAAAATCTGCACTAGCTCCCATCCCCATTGCTTCTAAAATCGGCTTAGTGACTTTGGGCAAAAATGCAGGCACATTGAACTCACGCGCCATTTTTAGATAAACAGGCAGGAATTTAGCATCCATAACTGTTCCCATATGACTATCAATATGCGTTACATCAATTCCATTATCAAAAGCTTTCTGTATTTGAACACGCATTTCTTGTTCAGCAGCGTCAAGTGACACATTCTGAATTGCCTCTTCAGCGGTTTTCCATAAATATCCCTCGTTATCCAACAAACCCGATTTCGGATCCACTGAACTCAATGCACGCCATCGGTATAGATTATATTCACATGTTAAAGTCAAATGAACTCCTACATCATATTTCGGATTTTTTCTGCAAATTGACGCAGTTTCTAAAAACCAGGGAGAAGGTACGATCACTGAACCGCAACTAGCCACACCAAAATCTAAGCACTCAAATGATGCTACATTCGAAGCATGAGAAAATCCCATATCATCTATATGCAAAATTACAACCTTGTCATTAGCTTCAAAACCCAATTTTTCAATTATTGACTTATTTCCCATACGAATCACATTACACGTATGTTCTTCAAGTATTTTAATTTTCTATTTCATTCTAATTCGATAAACCAACAATTGAACAAATTTTTTCAGAAATACTAATATAAAAACAAGAAAATTAAAAAAATTAGGAAAGTAGGGAATTTTGAAAAATTAAGCAGTAAGAGTGATCATATCCATAACCATAGGTACCCTCTTCCTCACCGTTTAAATCACTATCACTCCAACCCACGACTATTTCTCCCAAAAATGCATGAGATTTAGCGATTTCCCGATAAACATCCCATGCAAGTGTAGTTACCCTATTCGTCTTAGGATTTTTAAGATTGGAAACTTCCACCACAAGGAATCCATTCGGTTTTATAACTGCAGATAAATCTCGAAAAATATCATGGATTCCTTGAAGATATTCTTCATATGTTCCATGCGATTCATACCCAGTTAATGGAGCATGAATAGCCTCTTGGTAGGTAAAAGGAGGAGATGTCATGAAAAAATCCATGAGAGGTAGATCGTATTGCAGAACTAGTCGAGAATCTCCATGAATAATATTATTTTTATTTTCTTCGCTTAATCGGTCTCTAATAAATTCCCATTTCGGTTTATCGTATTCAATTCCATACGGAATTCTCCCTAATTCTTCTCCTACAATCAAACTTGTACCAAAACCTGCAAAAATGTCTAATATTTTATCTCCAGGTTGAGTATATTTTTCTAAAAAAAATCGAACCTCGTTCTCAGGCATGCGAATCTCTTCTTCAGAGCAAAATTCTTCAGGAAGCCGTTTTTGACAAACGTTTTCAAGCACTGTATATGTCTTCATTATGATTAAATTGCATTAAATTCTCATTCTTTATTTATTTATCGTTCTTCTTAATTCCCATAAATTTATAAGCGATGGAATAACCCCGATACGTTCCTTGGCTAATCTAAACGGAAAAAAGTGTTGTAGAGGTAATATCGAAAGAGTAAAACAATGTATATATTAATATGGATATAACCTATTTTTCGATTATACAAAAAACACTAGATCCATCGATTTCATGAATTTTCCCATTTAAACTCATGCTTTTGAGCAGATTAATGAAATCTTCTTGGTAAAATGACGTAGCGCTAAAACTATCTTTACACTTAATTATTCCATCCCTAGTTTTGAACCAATCTATTTCTCCCAATAAACCTGCATTAGATTGATCGACAAACCATTGTAATCGTTCTTCCCAGAATTTTTCTGCATAACTTGACAATATTACTACACCTCCTTTTTTCGTAACTCTTAATGCTTCAAGGATAAGGTCTTCGGGTGGAACTTTAAAGGCAGAAATGCCATTTTGTATGGCAATTACTATGTCAAACATATTATCAGAAAATGCTAATTTTTGTACATCCATTAATTGCAGGGTAACGTTCTCATAATCTCTCAAATAAGATTTCGCAAGAGCTAAGTTATTTTTGGAATTATCAATTCCATTAGCAATGTTACACAAAGGGGCAATTCTTGCCATGACTCGCCCATAACCACAACCTAGTTCAAGAACTACGTCTGAACTAGATATAAAAGACAGCATAAAAGCAAGTTCTGCTTCTAAATATTGTTGGATTCTTGGTGAACCAATTTCATAACATTTCTTTAATCGATGGGCAGAAAGGTATTTTTCATAATATTTCCTATCCGTCAACTTTCACCCCAATTTTCTGACTTTTTTGCAAATGAAGATAAACCGATATGATTTGAGCTATTTCTGCTTTTTTATTTTTTCAAGTATATATTTTTCGATCTCTTGCCGGTGTATTTGCTTTAATTTGAAATGTGATGGTATTCCTGTATCCCAGTCATATTTGAGGAGAATTTCAAGAGATTTTTGTGAAAGATCCCAATTATCGTGCACTTTTTCCATAACTTGTTTTATTCCTCCAAAAATCCAAATAAGTACATCACCCAAGAGCATAATTTTTTCTTTTTCTAGTAATATACAGAGATGTCCGAAAGTGTGACCAGGCACATGGATTCCTTTAACTTCTAATTCCTTATCTATGTATTCTTCGTGATCGACTAGTCTAGTTGGTTGTAAATCTTTGTTTTTCACGTCTTTTGCAAAATACGAAGCCTCATCCTTATGAGTCACAATTTCGAGGTCGTGATTTGGATCTGACTTTCTAATTTCCTCTACAAGTGATTCCAATCCTCCCACGTGATCCATATGACGATGAGTAAATATTATTCGTCGAATTTTTTCTAAAGAACCCCATTTCTCAGTGATTTCCTTCATCACTATTTCAATATGCTTTTTTAATCCTGTATCAACAAGTGTTAAATTCCCTTTTTTATCTTCTATAACAAACACGGGAACCCAAAATAATCCTCTTGCTGTGATTGCGTACATATTCTCGGTAATTTTTTCCATATACGAACACCACTGAGATATTACTACTATGAAGTTAAATAAGGATATTGGTTGCAACCACAATAAGCAATCAATTATTTTTTAAACATTCCAAACTATCTAATAACTGATAAACTTGCAAGCCCCCACGCATATTTTGACAGGGATTTTGCTTTTAGAAATTTTTCGAGCAATCTTCCCAGCAGCACCTCTCTGGGTGCAAATTCTAGTGGTGTTCCCACTAAGTTTAGCGAGTCACTTCTTTGTTGACGCCTCTTCAATTATCACATACCACCCACCTAAGGCAGATTGGAAGGATTGGTTTTGGGTTTCCTATCATGTATTGGTATATGCAGGTACAATTGTTGTTTTAGTATTCTTCCTTGTAGAATATTGGTGGACAATAATTGCAGCGAATCTACCGGACCTAATTGATTGGGTCATTTTACGTCCTATTTTTAAAAAGGGACCTGTATTTCATCCCATAGCAGATAAATTAAGAGCAGCGTTATATAAAAAAACACCAAATTGGAATTACAAACGCTGGACGATTGTAATCGAATTTGGAATAATTGGCATTTTACTAACCGGGGTTTTACTTCTGCGAAATTTTGCATAATTGACAATAATTTATGGAATTAATGAACTTATTACCAAGATACAGAGAATAGATGATACAAGCAAAATTATTCCAAATAATCCCACAGAAATCCATTTTTTTCTATGAGCATAATATCCTGAGGAATTTATGACCGCAT
>JAEOUK010000021.1 GCA_016839385.1 Promethearchaeota archaeon | reverse complement strand
TCGCTACACGTTCTTCAAAAACAATTGACAAAGTTACATTAATTTTTGAAGTATTACAAAAGCCGCCTATAACAGAGGCGAATTTAACTGAATGTGTAGAAATAACAAAATTAATAAATACCCTTGTGAAGAATTTTGAATACTCAAAAAGAACTTTTGAAATAAATCTCCCCAAATTAGAAATTTTTGATGAAGGGTACCTTCCATATGCGATATACGAATTACTTGAATTTCTTATTAAATCTAATGGTAATCTGGATATTTCTAAACATCCAATAATCATCGAAAGTAAAAAATTTGAGCAATATTTTTGTTTAGTAATTCGGGATAATTCATCGATCCCCATCCCCCAACGAACATGCGAAATACTAGTTTCTAAGATAACAGATAGGTGGGAATCTCATGGATTTTACACAGGAGTAACTCTAGCTTCAGTAATCATGCAACATCTTAATGGAAACTTGAAAATAGTTACTTCTTATCCACATGGAAACGAATTCCAAATGTGGATACCCAATTTCTTAATGAAGCGAAACTAGAAGTAGTTTTTTAAAAGAAAAAAGTGAAAAACTAATAGGATAAAATAACCTGTCCATTCATTTAAGATGTATTGGAGTCATTATTGTTGAATTCTGGTAAAAAGTTATCGTTTATTGCCCCTTCTTGGGACTATATTGAAAATCTGAGTTTTCAGTTATATATAAAAATTAAAGAAAGTGGTTTTAAGCCTGATATTATGGCTGGAGTTTCTCGTGGTGGATTAGTACCTGCAAGAGTACTTTCCGACCTATTTTTGGCAGAAAAACATAAAGTGACATTAGCTATCATGCAAGTTGGTTTCTATTCGGGAGTTGACAAAACACACAAGGAACCCATAATATATCAAGACCTCCCAGGTCATGTTTACGGAAAAAAAATACTTCTAGTGGATGATGTAGCAGATAGCGGTGTTTCTTTAGATTATGCACTTCAGTATCTAAGAATGAAGAAACCTATTGAAATCATGATTGCTACACTTTATTATAAGCCTTGGTCGTCTTTAAAACCCAATTTTTATATTGATGAAACCTCTGCATGGATTGTTTTTCCTCATGAGCGGATGGAGTTCATGGCTGAACAATTCAAATCAAAAAGGATGGACATGGATGAAGCAAGAAGATTTTTTGTCTCAGAAGTAGGAATAAGCGAACAGTGTTTCAATAATTTTCAAAAACTTATGGGTGAGTAGTAAATGGCTGTAGATATTGTGGTAGGTGGATTTTGGGGAGACGAAGGAAAAGGTAAGATAATCAGTTATCTCGTGAAGAAACGTAAACCTTCTGTTGTTGCACGTGGTGGGGTTGGTCCAAATGCTGGTCATACAATAGTTGTTGAAGGTAAAGTTTACAAGTTAAGAATGGTTCCCTCTGCAATTGGTAGCAAGGAAGTTGAAAAATTTCTTATCGGTCCAGGTGTACTAGTTAATCCTGAGGTCTTTCTCCAAGAAATTGCTACCACCGGGATTGAAGGTAGAGCATTTCTTGATCCCCAATGTGGTATTATTCAAGAAAAACATAGAAAGATTGATTCTACTGATCCACATCTCACAAAAAAAATTGGTACAACAGGTTCTGGCTCTGGTCCAGCAAACGAAGAGCGAGTACGACGTACTTTAACATTAGCTAAAGAGATTGATGAACTAAAACCGTATCTTATTGATGTTCCTGGAGAAATACATAAAGCTATTAATAAGGGAGATTCCGTATTATTAGAAGGAACCCAAGCTACTTATTTATCACTATTTCATGGTAGCTATCCTTTTGTAACTACAAAAGATGTGACAGCTTCTGCAATATGTTCTGATGTTGGAATTGGTCCAACTGTGGTAACTGATGTTACATTAGTTTTTAAGGCATATGTAACAAGAGTTGGAGAGGGTTTTATGCCTAACGAACTTACAGAGGAAGAAACAATTAACCGTGGGTGGACCGAATATGGAACAGTTACAAAAAGGTTACGTAGAGCTGCACCATTTAATCCAGAACTGGCAAAAAGGAGCATTCAATTGAATAGTGCTACTAGGGTTGCGATTACAAAACTAGATGTACTCTTCCCACAGGATAGGGGAAAATCATCCTTTAATAACTTATCTGAAGAAGCAAGAAACTGGATTTTTAAAATTCAAGAGGATATCGGAATGAAAATACATTTTATTGGCACTGGACCTGCTGATGTGGAAATAATTGATCGAGAAGACACTTAAAAGAAGTGGAAGAAGAAATATGATTCATCCGATTGAAGATCGATATAGAACGAAAATTGCTGATATATTCGAGGAACAATCAAGAATTGATAAAATGGTTCAAGTAGAGATTGCTCTAGCTAAAATTC
>JAEOUK010000640.1 GCA_016839385.1 Promethearchaeota archaeon | reverse complement strand
TTTGATTAATTTGGGAATTTTTGCTGCTTTTTTAATAATCTGGCATTTTGCCATAAATCCGAATTGGTTTCAGGATTTTGCAAGTGAAGAGGTTCCTATTCCTTTGACTTTACTCAATATGGGATTAATGCCATTTTTAATGTTATTATTTCTACATAATCAAGATTTTGCAAAAAATGAAAGGAAAAGGATACGGGCTGCGAAACGAACTACGTGGTGGAGAAGATATTCACTAATTTCTTTAACTGCATATGCACTTGGAACAGATATTGCTTATCGTGTATTTAAATATTTCACAGATATCTGGGGACTTTCAGTAGATAGAGTAGTTCCATCGGATCCCTCAACGTTTCAATTTGCATGGAATTTATGGCAAATTATTGCGTTTATTGCAACAATGTGGGTCTTTTGGGAAATATTAATTCGATTATGGGAAAAAATTAATTTCGCACTTTCAGTTGATTGGTTCTTAGTGAAAATTACACAATTACTTACAGGACAAAAAATGGCTCGTTTAAACCTTAAACCGATAATTTATGGACCTAATACCCCTCAATATGAATCTATTACAATTCATGGGAATAATGACAAGGTAAAAGAACCCTAAACCGTCCCTGAATCCACTTTTTTTACATAATCCGGTTTGTATTGAGTTTTTAACAAATTAGCTCTTGCTAGCGCAAGTATTTTTCCCTCAATGGTACGTATCGAGGCATCTGCGTGTACTATATTTTTTCCTTCTCGCGTTATTTCTGCTTTTGCAATTATGAGATCCCCGACTCTAGCTTTTCCTAGAAAATCTATACTGAAATCTATGGATATAAGAAAACCCTTCAGTCCTAATGTAGCTGTACACATGCCAATAACATCATCTAACATTGCACTTTGTACACCACCGTGCAACAATCCTGTGGGGTTTGCCATCTCAGCTCGAACTTCAAACTCCACTTCTACCATTTTATAAGCAGCAGAAACCATTTTCCCGTTTAACCATTTTGTAAATGGTGGGCTGATTGAAAAATCGCTCATATTTAATCCAATAATAGCATTAAACCCATCAATCATTTTTTTACTACGGTTCATAATTTCATCTTGTTCATCCATGAAAATCCCTATGTACAAACAAATGACAGAATACTTAATTGTTAGGTATTAGAAAAGAAAGAGAAATAGTCCACATTTTCATAGTGTCTGAAAAGTCTTTCAATTAAAAAAAAAACATTTTTAGGAAATCCGCAATCAATTTGCTTGAAAATGTTGTTATTACTTCAGATAATCGTTCTCCTTTGTTTTCTAGGATTGGTTGTAGTTTTATTCATCGACAAATTAGATTATTTGGTATTTGCATTTTTATTTATCATTATTGCGGGTGTAGCTACAGCATTTTTCCTTGAATCCCCGATAGGCACTGATCTAAATCCAAATTCAATCGAATTTTATGTGGAAGCCGTTGATTGGGAAGTTGTAAGTTTTCTTATAGCAATGTTTACTATTGTAGAAATTTTAAATGAGAGAAAAATATTCCATGAGATATCCAGAAGGATTGTAATTAAATTTAAAAATCGTATCCGCTTGATGTTTTATTTCATCTGCCTTGTTAGTACCATCAGTGCATCAATATTGGAAGACTTATCTGTAGCAATAATATTTGGACCGGTTATTGTGTTAATCTGTATGTCGTTAAACATTAACCCAACACCTTTTTTACTCGGTATGACAGTCTGCATTAATTTAGCTTCGACTTTAACCCCTTTTGGTTCAGCAGAAAACGTTCTCATCTTCAATCAATTGGATCTTACCTTTGGATTTTTCCTAAAGAATTTCTCAGTATTTTTCATTATTGCTACCATTATAACATTAGTATTATTAGATCTTATAGTTCTAAGACGTTATTTGAACAGAGAATGGATACCAGAATGTGAAGATCGCGGAATTAATACCAAGGATTTGAAAATCAAAGAAAATATTGAAGTAATCCAAAAAGACATACAATCTGTGTTTTACAAGAGTTCTAAAAAAATTGATAGGACTTTGAAAAAGATTGTAGATAATAAAACTTTTTATCTCAATCTGGGTGCAATTCTTCTATTTATTTTCCTTTTAGTGTTTATTCCTACTATTTGGTTACCTACATTCATTTCCTTGGTAATTTTTATATTCATTAATCCTGTGAGAAATCGAGCAGATAAAAAAGCAAGACCTAATTTAAGCTATTATATACGTAAAGTAGATTTTAAACTAGTATTTTTTTTTATCTGTTTATTTGTATTGGTTCATTTGATGGAAGCTAATGGAACTATAAAATTCCTAGAGCTACTTCTTGAAAATGTATCTCAATCAAATGTATTCGTACTTAGCATTATTGTGCTTGTCTTAACATCTGTATTCTCTGCATTTTTGGATAACGCTCCCGTCACAATAATTTTTCTCCCAATAATAAAAATCTTGCTAGACCATTATCCATTCGATGTAATGAGTACTCCTATTATTATTGCATTTGTCTTGGGAATTAATCTTGGGGGTAATTTCTTACCACAGGGAAGTGCTCCAGATTTAATGACCCTAGAAATTGCCAGAGAATATTGTGTAGACGATTTAAATTACAAAAAATTGTTTAAAGTAGGGGGATTGTTCGCATTGCTTCATATAGTATTAGGTATTGGATATATAGCTTTTTATGTCTATGTGTTATGAAGCTGTAGAGTAATTTAACAATTCTTTATCTAAAATCAAATCAGATAACCAGGATTTACGTAGTCGCTCGAAATATTCCCGTTCTTTTCTAAGGTTAGATAACCATAGAATGCGAGAAAATACTCCAGCGGGAACTAGTAACATATCCAAGTCTTTGCTATTCTCAATAAATTTATCTAGCTTGCGTGGTCGGTT
>JAEOUK010000639.1 GCA_016839385.1 Promethearchaeota archaeon | reverse complement strand
GATTATTTAGAATGGTTTTTTATCGATACCTATTTCCATGGAGTTATTTCGGCATTGTGATAAATTATATTCTCCTTTTTTCCGCAATCGGCCTCACATTTAGAGCAATGATTTCCCCCCGATATATATACTCCATAGAAACGGAAATTGCACCCGAAGAACCGTCTGAAACCCATAAACCCCCTCATGATAGTTCGCAAGACTCTCCTCAAACTGAACAAAACTCAAAATCAAGTGAAACAAGATTTCCTGGGAATGACAATACCTCACCCCAAGAAAGAGTTGAAAAGATAACAACTGATCACCCCGAACCTTCTAAGCAAGTGAAATATTGTTCATTTTGTGGAGTTGAAAATCAATCTCATGCACGATTTTGTCATGCGTGTGGAGAAAGATTGCAATAACTCAACATCATAAAAAAATGGAGGTATATAAAATAGCGACACCAATACAACTATCACAAAACATGGTTGAGGTTGTTTCAGCATTGGAACAGGATACGATTCAATGGTCTGAACCTGAGCTGATTAATCCTTCGCCATTCCAGAAACCCCTGTTACCACATGAAAGAATTCGGTATCCAAAATAATTTTTTTTTTTTCTAATATTTATGATATGGAATTCTAAATAAAGTGACAAGATCTAGATCTTCAGTTGATCTTTCAACATATAGCCACTTTTTGTCAGAAAGTTTCTCTCCCAAAATCAATCCCCTCATTCTAAGTAAGATTTATTATAAGCATAATCAAATTGCATTTTGTCATTTCTTTATCTGACAATCTATGACAAAGGAAATTGAATTACCAAATTTCAAATACGTACCGAACGCCTTCGCTCTTGGTCTCTTTACTAAAGAAAAATTTGTCTGTGATGTATGTAAAACGGAACAAAATTATCGCTATGTGGGACCTTACTACATGGAAAAAGCAAATGCTAAGGGAACCAACAAGGTGACTAACACAGAACATAATATTTGCGCATATTGCATAGAGAGTGGAAAAGCTGCAGAAGTATTAAATGCAGATTTTAAAGATATTGAGATATTAGAACAATCTTGTTATAATACAGAACATATTGATGAAGAACAATGTGATGCAGTTATCCAAACATGGTTATATCAAACTCCAAATTTCAAAGGAATTGAAACAGAATTATGGCCAATTTGTTGTTCAAATTTTACGGCATTTATTGGTTACCTGGGAAAGGGAGAAACAAGTGCCCAAAATTTAAATTTGGATAATGAAGTAGATGCATCAACTCTTACTGCTCGTTTAGAAGGGCTATCTGTAGAAGAACTTTTCGGGCAATTGGTTGAAGCTCTAGAAGTTGAAGCAAAACGACTACAGAAAGAATGACATAAAGTAAAGACCGGAAAAGAACTCTTAACTATGCTAAAAGATGAAGAAAATGGAGCAGTTGGCTATCTGTTTAAGTGTCTCGGCTGTGATAAATATAGTGTCCATGTAGATTTCATTCAATCCTCGTAATTTTTTCTATCGCATCACTTATTTTTTTGGACACTGCGAATTTTTATACGATTCCATATTCGAGATTGTGATGAAAATCAATTTCACTGATGCGAAATCCATCATCACAAAAAGTAACATACCGGGAATCGATTTTGTGATCAATCCTTACACAGGATGCACCCATTCTTGTATATATTGTTATGCAGAATTTATGAAAAGGTTCACAAATCATGCAGGTGAGAATTGGGGGTCTTTTTTGGATGTAAAACAATTTGATTGGAATAAGATTAAGCCTGAGAAATATAATGGCAAGTCATTACTGCTCAGTAGCGTCACAGATCCATACATCCCCTTAGAAATTCGATATAAGAACACCAGGAACATTTTGGAGCGGTTAATAGGGACTAAAGCTGAAATTTCTATTCTATCAAAATCTAAATTTGTCACTCGAGATATAGATTTATTCACACAATTCGAAAATATCGAAGTGGGAATTTCAATCAGTAACATGAATGAAGAAATTTCAAGAAAATTGGAACCTTTAGCAGCAAAACCAATAGATAGATTAGAAGCTCTACGTCAAATCCATGATAATGGTATTTCAACTTACGTTTTTGTATCTCCAATATTTCCTAAAATCACAGATGTTAAAGAAATAATCGATTACTCGAAAAATTTCGTAGATAGATATAGTTTTGAGAATTTTAACTATCGTCCGCACAATGTACCCCGAATATACAGGTTTATTGGCGAAACCCACCCAGAATTGATGAAATACTATCAAGAACTAAAGATTAACCCCGCGCTTTGGGGCGATGTAGAAGAAGAAATTACTGAATATTGTGAATTGAATAACTTGAAGTATCGAATAGCTTTCCACCATGGAGGGTTCTCAAAAAAGAAGAAAAAGAGTGAGAATTAGTAGGATTACCATTCGTTAAAATTATGATTTAGTCACCCGATTCCACTAACAAAATCTGGCATATGAGAATATTTCTTTAGGAAATGCAAAAAATGATCCATAGTTTTTTTACTGGAAATGATGCTTTTTACATTAACATCAAAATGATTGAGTATTTCGATAGGTAGAACATTATGAAGAAAAAAACACTTGGAATTCTTGCGATTATGTTTGTTGTTGTCGGAATCCTATGTGTGATTTTTTCCATTTTAATTTATGAATTAGAATTATTCTCATCCATTTGGTCTTATTGTTCTAGTCCATGTACAATATGGCCCGGTATTCCAATTTCCCAAGCTTGTATTTTGATTTGCGCTTATAGGAGTTATTTGTACTGGGTCTTCTTAATCGCTGGATTGAGTTTTCTAACGGGTGGATCAATTTCTTTTCATATTCGAAAAAAGCGTTTATCAGAATTTATTTAAAATCCATAGGTTTTTAGATAAATATGCGGAGAAAAATATTATATTAATGAATACGGGTCTCAATTCACCCTATTTCCGAATTATATGTAGTTCGATTTAACTCGAATCCCATATAATTAAATATCTAATCTGTTTTTATTGCTATAACAAACTTAAAGTTCTTTTTAAGTGAGTGAAAGGGTGTTATTAATGAAGAAAAAATTAGTTTTTGCAAGTATTGGAATAATAAGCTTGTTTTTACTTATTCCTTTTGCACAAGCTGCCTCTTCTCAAGTATGGTTTAACGATTCTACAGAAATCATTTGGAGATATACCGAAGAAGCACTTGATGCAAGTATGCAAGTGACCAGTCTGAATAGCAGTTATCGAAAATTAAATTTTACTGATGTGATCGATTATCCTGACAATGTGACTATTGAAGGTGACTTTTACAGTGCTACTACTGCTGATGTGATAGCTCATGGATTAAATGATTCTACGATTTGGGACAAAGAATCCTTAAGTATGTCACGTGAAATAATTGATGGAGAATTAATGACAATGTTCTCTGGGTTTTTCAACGAACTCAACACTGATCTAACCGCTTTGCAAACATTACCCACTGAGAACCAAACTCTTACTCTAATAATGATGGTAATCTTGTTAGATCCGAGTGCACTGGCTACGATTTTAGTATACCTTTTAGTCAAAGCGTTTGGTGGATATTTTGTTTTAGATACCAATAGCACAACGATTAATTCAATATCTGCTCGGAATGTCAATTTCGATTTGGATGTCTCTTATGGGAACGAGACTGATGGAGTTTGGGAAAATATAACATTGCATTCAGTGAATGATTTAACATATGGAGAATCTTCAAATGTTCTTCTGAAAAGTGTATGCACATCTACAATGAGTGGGTCAGAAGGAAACTCAAGTGGAGTAACTACTGAAACCATTCGTGCAAGATTCACGCATGACATTGCTTTTCCAGACGAGCTTGTAGGTGATTATCCTTCAGTAATTCCTGGCTATCCCTTATGGATTCTTGTAGGAGCAATGGTACTTGGAATTATTCCTGTATACATTGTAATTAAGCGCAAGAAGAAATAAACTAAATCCTAATTCTTTTTTTTTCTAACAACATTTATGTGTTTAAAGGATCAACAGTATTTTTATGAGTAAAATCAACGGATCACAACTTTACGGGCTTAAAAAACTTAAAATTAAGCTTCAAATGATGCAAAATGATGTTCTTAAATCATTACCTCTTAAACAAAAGCTTGGTTTGAATTACGTATCAAAAGAAAGTAAACTCACGTAGTTAAATGGACGAATTTTCTCCAACACATTCACTCCATATTTCCCTTCTGAAGCATATGACAGATATCTTGCAGGTGCAGTCAAAATTGCAACCGGAACTCCAGCTCCCGTAATAACAAATTTTGCAGTCACCGCCAAATGTTATTGTTCGTGTTGGCATTGCTCATTTTCTGATCGTAATAAAGAAGATGGCATGAATACAGGACAATTGAAGAAAGCTATATCTGAAATACAAAACATGGGTGTAAGTGTTATCGGATTGACAGGAGGAGAACCATTAATTCGTGTTGATCTTGAAGAGATAATCGCATCGATAGATTCACGTTCCATGCCTATCATGTTT
>JAEOUK010000638.1 GCA_016839385.1 Promethearchaeota archaeon | reverse complement strand
TATCTATCTGAAGTTAAGCTACCTATTGAAATCATTAATGTAAACTTATACCATCCTTTTTGTGTTAAATAAAAGAGATCACCATCCATAGTCACATATCTGGTATTCTGGTATTGCACACCATCAATTCCAATCTGAAAATAATCACTTGATCCAGACAATTCATTCCAAATTCCAACTAAACGTATATTAGAACTCGATATGATTACTAAATAAACACCAACTCCTAATCCTCCCGCTCCTAAAATGAATGAGATAAGTGCTAGAGCGTTACTTTTATTTCGTGCTTTTATTCTACGTTTTGCCATTATTTTTACACCAATTTGTTAAGCTAAATAGTTTTTGAATTTTGGATAAATAAACGTTTATGTTGCATTTAACACCTTATTCTCACTCGTTCAATTTACAGCAATAAATGTATCAATTAAGAGGAAAATGTAAAAACAAAGAGTAGTTTAGACTTCTTAAACATACTCAAGAACTATTTGATTGAATGCTTGATTGATTGCTACACTAAATGTATCATAGTCATGGCTATACCATCTGAAGTTTATTACATCATCTCCATCACTCAATACATATAACACTACATTTACAGTCCAGAAGGTTGATTGTGGACCAGGTATATAATATAAACCTTCCAATAACGCTCCATTTTTTAAAGCTGTAAATTCGTAGGAATCTGTAGGTAGCAAACCTCCTAAAATAAATTTCAAATTAAACTTATACCATCCAGTTTGTAATAAATTAATACTTGTATTCGCATCTGCTAGTGAAGAATATTCTGTATGAGTGAGTTGATTTTCACTTATATTCAAATAAAAATCGTCTCCAGAACCACTAACATTTTCCCAAATCGCAACAATACTTGTATCAGGGCTAGGAAATAACACCGAATACATACCAAATGCCAATCCTGATGCCCCAATCAGTAATGCGACTACTGGAAGAACATTTCGTTTTCGATCAACCATTTTTATCACCTTAATGAATAAGAGAATTGTGCTATGGATTATGCGTTAATAAGCGTTTTGTAAGGTTATTACTTTTCAGGATTTCGAATCTATATTCGTTCAAGTTGAATAATTAAAAGAAAAAGTGAAATTGTCCTATTCGATAAATTCTAGAACAAATTGATTATAATTTTGATTTGATGCTATAGAAAAGGCATCTGCTGCTGTGCTATAACTATTAAAATGGAAATAATCATTTCCGTCGCTATGCACATAAACAACGAGATTAATGGTATAGTAAGTGTCCGATGGAGCACTTAAATATATAAGGCTAGCAGACGTAGCTCCATTTTTTTCGAGATTAAATACATAGTTGTTTGTTCCAGCTAAACTAGACCAAATCGTCCGTATGGAGATTCTGTACCATCCTGGATGATTCAAAGTCAAATTTGTTCCACTTGTGAGTGTGAAATAATCGCTTTGAGTTAATTGATTCTCACTGAGATTCAAATAGAAATCATCATTCGTTCCGAATTCTGTTAATTTTTCCCATACTGCTATGAGTTGATATCCTTCAAGAGAGTCTTCAGTCCCTCCAAAAAATTGATCTCTGACGAACATATACCCACTCAAGCCTAACCCTCCAAGTGCTAAGATTGTAAGTATTACAAATGCACCTGTGTTGCTTCCTTTTGCCATATTTTACCACTTATAAGATTGATTATAATTAAAAAAAATTTTAAGTTAAAAAGAATGCGCCTTGTAGTTGATTAGGTCTGGTTTTATAAAACGATAAATTGAGAAAAATAAACATTTATATGGATTTTCGACCAATTGGGAGTTATTCGCATATAGGTTAAGAAAATGACACTATTAGGAAAAATTTTGAAACCCATAATTAAGAATATGAGCAAAAAACGACTCCCCAAAGTAGATGGAGAAATCGTTCTTCAAGGATTAAAAGAAATTGTTATAATAAAACGAGATATTGCAGGTTGTCCACATATATTTGCAAAAAATATGGAAGATATGGCATTTGCGCAAGGGTACACACATGCTCAGGAACGTTTCTGGCAAATGAACCTTTCAAGAAGAGTAGCTCGTGGTCAGATGGCAGAACTTTTTGGAGAATTAGCTCTCGGAACGGATGTTGCTTCTCGAACTTTCGGTTTTGAACGGATTGCTAAGAAAGATTGGGAATTAATAGATGATTCGATGAAAAATCTCATCAAAGCTTATGTTGCAGGAGTAAATGCTCTAATTACTGATCCGAATTGGAAAATACCTGTGGAACTTAGTCTACTAAAGGTTAAAAAACCTCGAAAATGGGAAATTATGGATTGTATGGCGTTAGCGCGCTACATGGTATGGAACATGTCTGGTTGCTATCATTTAGAGATACCTCTTATGCAGATAGCAGAAAAAGTTGGAATGGATGCTATGAGAGAGATTCATCCGATTTATCCCAAGGGTAATCCGACCGTCATGGGCAAGGAAATTGATACTAATGAATTTGATGAGAATGGTGTTTTAAAAGCCGTAAAAGGGCCATTCATGAGAAAAGGTGGTGCTAGTAATTCATGGACTATCACTCCTGCTTCCAGTAGCACACTTGGCGCTGTACATTGTAACGACATGCATTTGGAGCTTTCTGTACCAGCGATATGGTTTTACAATCATTTGATTGTTGAAGGAAAAATAAATGTCACAGGAGTTTGCCTTCCAGGTCTTCCCATGGTATTAGTTGGGCACAATGATTGTTTCAGTTGGGGAACAACACTGGCTAGAGCCGACGGAGAAGATTTTTTCCTCGAAAAAGTAGAGGGGGAAAAATACGAGTACAAAGGTGAGTGGAAGAATTTAGAAATTGCGGAAGAGATCATCAACATTAAAGGTAAACCACCACATACCGAAAAAGTCCAATATACGATCCATGGTCCAATACTTTCTAAAACATTAAATGAACAAAAAGCACTTGCATACAATGGAAAATCTCTAATCCCATCCTCAGTCTTAATGGGCTATTATAAGATTAATACCGGCAAAGATTGGCATGACTTTGTCGATGCTCTTTCCAGATTTACAGCACCTCAATTAAATATGAGTTATGCAGATAAATACGGAAATCATGGTTGGTATGTTGCAGGTGAGATCCCAATTCGTGCAAAAGATATAGGAACTACTCCAACACCAGGATGGACTGGGGAAAATGAATGGATTGATAAAATACCATTTGAAGAAATGCCACATGCGTACAATCCAAAAGCAGGATTTATTGTCACGTGCAATAATAAGCTAGTACCAGATGATTACCCATATATGTTAAGCGGAATCACCATGAACGGATATAGAGCTAAACGTTGCACTGAATTCATCAAAGAAAAAGGTGTAATGAAATTTCCTGATGATCATATGGCATTGCAACATGATGTAAAATGTTATGCAGCAAAGGATATCATAGATGCTATCTCTGATTATTCAACTAAGAATGAGGACATTCAATATATTCTTGATAGTTTGAGAAATTGGGATTATAATTTGAAGATAGTAAGCACTCCAGGATTGTATTATGAAGTTCTCAAGCAACATCTTAACCAGACAATCTTTTTACCAATCTTAGGTGAAGAACTAACGGGGAAATATTTGGGAGTAGGTTACATACCAGTTCTTTCAAATATCAGCGATATGTACGGCGGAGACGGTCCAATTTTAGTTAAATTACTGAGTAATCCCGATTCATGGTGGATTAAGCAAAACGGTGG
>JAEOUK010000637.1 GCA_016839385.1 Promethearchaeota archaeon | reverse complement strand
TAGGATCAAGGTATATGGGTTGTAATCTTTCTTCTGCAGTCATTCCAACTGCCCCCCCTGTCGAAGGAAGAATGATTACATCAGGACAACGTTTTTTAATCTCTGTGATACACTCACGAAAACGTCCCTTATCTTGAGTGGGAGTTCCATCATCATATCGGACATGAAGGTGGATAATACTCGCACCTGCTTTGTAGGCGCTTTCCGCTTGAATTCCGATTTCTTTCACTGTGTAGGGAACATTTGGATTCTGTTCTTTGGTTACTTCTGCTCCACAAATAGCTGAGGTGATGATGAGTTTTTCCATTCAATCACATCAATTTCTTGGTTTCTTTCAAGGATTCGTCAATCATGTCAGCAGTGTAAGCTAAATCTTCTTTTGTATGCCGATAACATATGTATCCATGATGATAAGGTTGTAAGAACACTCTTCTTCGAATGAGTTGACGATAGAATTCTTCGCGTAGGGATTTGTATAGTTTTTGTTCATCTCTTTGGAACGTTATATATGGCATGAGAGCACCACCAGAATAGGTAGCAGGAACTCCTGAGGATTCTATACTTTCACAAATGCGTTTTTCAAGCTCCGTCCCTCTTTGTTTGATGGTTTCAATAACGTTATTTTTATGTAGGAATTCGATTGTTTTCAAAGAAGCAACTTGGGAAAGGCTATTTGGGAAGAAAGTAGAACTAAGGAAAACATCGTGCTCTAAAACATTCATGATTTCTGCTTTTCCGACTAAAGTGCTAATAGGATATCCGTTTCCCATAGCTTTTCCGAAGCATGCTAAATCCGGTATTACTCCATATTCTTTTTGTGCTCCCCCGATATTCACTCGAAATCCAGTTCGGATTTCATCAAAAATAAATACCGCTCCATACTGATGTGCCAATTCCTTCATAGCTTTTAGATATCCAGGTTCTGGCATTTCCACATCATTACCCCCAGGTGTATTTATTGGAGTCATTAATACAGCTGCTACTTCATCTTCATTCTCTCTCAATAATTTCTCCACATGCTCTAAATCATTGAATTCGAATTCAATTGTCTTATTTCGTATTTCATCTGGGATTCCTGCCTTAATACCATATACATCTGAGGACCAATCATGCCATCCTGCATATGTTGGCGCTTTTAATATTTTTACTCGCCTAGTGTAAGCTCGTGCAACTCGAACCGCAGCAGTAGTTGCATCAGATCCCATTTTCATGAACACCATTTTTTCTGCACATGGTATTAGATTACGAAGCACCTTTCCAAGATCATTTTGAACAGGTTGAGTCAAAGAGAAACAGAAACCATGATCTTGAATTTGTTGTATAACTGCATTATCAATTTTCTCTTCTCGATGTCCTATGATAATAGGTCCATAAGCACAGAGATGATCATTATACTCATTCCCATCCACATCAATTACTTTACCGCCTTTCGCGGTTTGAAAGAAGATAGGATATTCGCCTTCTACAAAATTGTAGGGGCGTCGGATTCCCAAAATTGCTCCTGGGATTAGATCAAGAGCTTCTTCATATAATCTGAATGTATTTTTAAGATTTAATTTATCAACCATAAAGTTCATCTCTCATATAACAGCAGTATGGTCATTCTTAATTCCTTCCCCTCTTTAAACCTTCTAATTCCAGTTTGAATGTCGCATTTCCCAAAGATTTTTGATTTTATAGGATGATATAGTAGAAGAGATAGGAAACTGGTGAGTTTGATTCCAAAAGGATATAATGGTAAGATTTTATGGGTTAATCTGAGTTCCAATGAGATTATTGAAGAGAAATTAGATGAAAATATATATCGACAATATCTCGGTGGTTATGGATTAGGTGTGTATATTATTTATTCTCGTTTAAAACCTAATTGTGATGCATTAAGTCCTGAAAATATACTCGGTTTTTGTCCAGGTTTACTCACAAGCAATCCAGCACCCTTTACAGGTAGATATATGGTCTGCGGAAAGAGTCCTCTCACGGGAAGAATTGTAAAAACTGATCCGATACTTATGAATGGGGGTTGGGGAGATGCAAATTCAGGGGGTTTTTTTGGACCAGCTATTAAACGAGCAGGATTTGATGGCATTTTTATTACTGGGATATGCAAGATTCCCTGCGTTCTCGTAATAAGAAAAGAATCCATTGAAATTGAGCCTAGTAAAGACTTATGGGGTAATTCTGTTTTAGAAACTGAAAAGAAATTGAAAAAAAAATATGGTAAAGGTTCTCAAATAGCTTCTATTGGAACTGCTGGCGAAAAGTTATCAAGAATATCTGGGATAGTCACAGATGGGGGGAGAATTGCAGCTCGTTCTGGTTTAGGTGCAGTGATGGGATCTAAAAATTTAAAAGCGATTTGTATCTCACGAAAGAACAAATTAACAGTTGCGGATAAAGATAAACTCCAAAAACTATCACAAAAGTACAATGAAGAATTAAAAGAGCGATATTCCTCACCATCTACTGATTTAATGGCACAAAATGCACCGCAAATCGCGTTTATCATGAGATGGTTAAAACAAGGGGTAAAAAGTAATATCAATCTTCATGCAAAAACGATGCATAAGTGGGGCACATCATATGCAACAGGTATATCCTCTGAATTGGGGGATCTCCCAATTAAAAATTACATGGGAGCGGGATTTCAAGATTGGCCACAAAGAATTTCGGAAAAATTTTCTGGACAATATTTATTACGATACAAAAAACGATCTTATGGGTGTTTCGCTTGTCCACTTCAATGTGGAGCTATTTTGGAGGTACCCGAAGCAGGTTTGGAAGAAACTCACAGACCTGAATATGAAACTCTTGGAGCGTTAGGGGGATTGATTTTGAATGAGGATATTACTAAAACAATTAGGGTCAACCATATTTTAAATGAAGCAGGAATGGATTCCATATCTGCTGGGGCTATATTAGCTTTTGTTTTGGAATGTGTGGATAAGGGAATTCTATCCCGACAAGATTTTAAATCAAAATTATATCCAGATGGATTTTTACCAAAATGGGGAGATCCCGATTACATTATTCCTCTTATTCATATGATGATTGATCGTGAAGGAATAGGTGATATTTTAGCCGATGGGGTAAGGATGGCTAGTCTTCGAATTGGTAAGGGATGCAATGAATTTGCTTTCCATTTTGGAGGTCAAGAACCCGGTATGCATGATGCTCGATTGATACCAGCTCTTATGATAAATTATGAGGCAGATCCAACCCCTGGACGTCATACATCAGCATGTTTGGATTATTTTGAGCAAGGAGAAATTAACAAATTTTTGCACAGTTTTTCCTTTGAAAATTCTAAAGAGTCCTTTGAGAAAGGCAAAGCACATGGAAAATTTGCGAAATTTATGCAAAGTCTGAACGCTTTAGGTTTTTGTGAATTTGCTCTTTGGATGGGAGAATATCCGCTACAAGAAATAATTAACTGTGTCACTGGTTGGGATCTTTCGATTGAAGAATTATTTGAAATTGGTTGGCGAATACAAACATTACGACAGCAATTTACTATTCGAGAAGGTGCTCTAGATATTTCTTTGAGAAAAAATAGGTTGTATGGATTTCCTCCTTTGCAAAACGGACCTTTATCAGGAAAACAACTGAAAGAAACCCAAGATCTATTGAAAGGATATTTTGACGATTTAGGGTGGGATGAAAGTGGAAAACCGCTCGAAACTACCTTACTAAATTTAAGCCTACTGAAATTAGGGGAAAAATAATGAGTGAGGAAAAAAATACTCCAGATGCTATGCAAAAACAAATTG
>JAEOUK010000636.1 GCA_016839385.1 Promethearchaeota archaeon | reverse complement strand
GGTTATTATCCATTTGATGATATAGACAGAATTTAGCTCAGACCAGCTAATTGCCATTCCTCCAAGTTTAAGAAAGGTAGGAGTAATTGCAAACCAAGCAGTAAGCAGAATGGTAAAAGTTACCACAAGTTTTAATGGACTTTTGATTTTAAACGCACCATAGAATAACCATATTATTAGGGGGACCAGTACACCCATCCATGCAACTGCGTCTAAAATATCTGTACTATAACTGACATATAAACCGTGAAATATTATTCCATCCCCATCAAAATAATAACCTTTGAATAAAGTGTGTCCGATTTTGTTCAAAACTACAATTAATATCCCCGTTATTAATTTATTGACCAGATATTTTGGGATTTTCTTTGGATTTGTGTCCACAAGCCTCATCATTTGCATTGCAACAGTACAGGCGAACGCGAAACCAAACATGAAACCCCAGATTGCCATTACACCGATTGGAGCACCAAAAATCAACAAAACAACTTTTCCAAAGCCCTCAGCTCTTTGAATAGTTGGTAAAAATAATGATGCATCAAAGTGACAAATTTGTTGAACAAATGCATGGATTAGAAACATGAACCATACTCCCCATCCCTTAAACACATCAATTGCGACAGATCGACCTTGGGAAGGTTTTGTAATTTGTTGTAATGACATTTCTTCGTTTCCGGAAATTTACAAAATTATAGTTTTTTTTTATTGCATAACCTATAAATTAACTGTAATGTATTTTTTCTATCTTTGTTTCGATTATAAAAATCACATCTATTTGGTTTGATTGGTACATGGTTTTAGTCCATTTCATTAGTGTTAGGCTTAAAAAAATTTAATTTGGAATTACTTGAACCGCATCCTTTGGGGTTGAAGGAATTTCTTGGATAATTTCATATGCTTTGATTCTGTGCAGATAACGTTTTTCAGCACGTTTCATTTTAATATTCAGGAAATGAGCGTATACTCCAATTACAAAAGATGCCATTTTACCACGAATAAGCCTGAAAACATTATTCCACCAAGAATAGAATCGACGATGACCCATGATTTGCATAGATTGTAGTTCCGATAACGTCATATTTTTCGGTTCAAATTTTACATGGTGCGCATCAAACTCCTTCCAATTCCGATCGATAATTCGATTTTCTTCCAGCATCTGGTAATAAAATTTTGTTCCTGGAAGGGGAGTTAAGATTAAAAATTGAACGGAGTCAATTTTCTGCTTGATGGCGAATCGAACAGTCGCTTTACATGATTTTATTGTATCAGAATTGAACCCAAATACAAACATTCCGTGTATGTGTATTCCGGACTTTCGAATTTCTTTAATAGCATATTCAATAGATTCCCGGGTTTGGTGCTTATTCATTTCAACTAAGCTTGCAGGATTTACCGATTCAAACCCAATATATAGAAATCTGCAACCTGCTTTATGCATTTTGTAGAGTAACTCCTTATCCTTTGCAATTTCAACTCGAACTTGAGTAGACCAACTAAATTTGTCTAGTCCTTCATCTATCATAGCATCTAATAACTCGATTGATCGTTTGCGCGAAGCTGTAAAATTATCATCCACAAAGAACAACGAATGTTTTTCAGGATCAAATTGCCTGATTTCCTCTATAATAGATTCAGTCGAACGATATCGGTATTTTTGTCCAAACATTTGAGTTACCGAACAAAAACTGCAGTCATGAGGACAACCGCGAGATGTTTGCACAGGAATAGCTCTTTTACGAGTAATTCCTCGTCCCAAGTTATCACCAAAATCCATTAATGACCAGTCAGGAATGGGATTTTTATCCAAAATTTGTATATGAGAATTTTTCTCATTTTGATGAATGGTATCTCCCACTTTCCAAAGTAAACCAGGAATATGTTCTAAAGTATGACCCTCTTGAAGTGCTTTTACCAATAGTGGTAACGATTTTTCTCCTTCTCCCTCAATTACAAAATCTGAATATCTTATTGCTTCCTCTGGTAGGGCTGACACATGAGGTCCCCCCATAACAACTGGAATACCCAAGGATCGATAATGAATAGCCAAATTATATGCTGTTAATGCGGTGCTAGTTATTGTTGAGATACAGATCAAATCTGGATGCAAATTTAGATTTCGAATCTCCTTGTCTTTCAAGAAATATGCTTTAGTTTCATATCCCAGATCTCTCATAATGGTTGCTAAGAGTAAACTTCCCAATCTGGGTAGCTCAAAGCGACTATAAATGTGTAAATGTTCGTTACGGGGTTCTATGAACACAATATTCTGGATTTTTCTTTTTTTACCTGTTAAAATCATTTTTTCTTTTCACTTTAGTATGTAGACACAACAAATGTTATGTAGATTTAACAATATTTATGTAGATTCAACAATAAAAACCTTGTCATGTCTACATAGGAACGGCTCTAAAATCCTCCCCAATCCTTAAAAGTAGGATATTACAGATTGGACTGTGTAAAAAATTAATAAAAATGAGAAAAATCATTCATTTGAAAAACAATATTAGCATCATCTAATTTACGAAGGACTTGATTTAATGCATTATTCAAAATTTTTAATTTCGCTCCTTGATTTTTAAGATTTTCTGTTACATTTTTTCCATTGCGAATGCAATTTTTTATTTAATAACAGATACACTGATTCATATCCAATGTAGCTGAACTTAAATCTGCCCTTCGAATTATTCTTTTGATAGATTTTGGAGAGCTCCATCAATTTGATGCAGTAATTGATTCAATCCTTTCTTTAAAATTTTTAATTTTTTCTCTTGGAAGATTTTATCTTGCTCAGTAATAGCCTTATCCTTAGCAATCTCGATGCTTTTTAACGGAATACTCATAGAATTGTCCAAAAAGGTTGAATCTGTTCCAAATTCTTCACTTACTAAAAAAATTGACATTAGTTCCAAATAATTTTGAATAAATTCAATATCCATTTCTATACTTTGAGTTATTATTTGGTCAATAACTTCTCTTCCTTCATCTGTTAATATATAGACTTTTTTGACTGGTCCGAGAGGTGACTTTTTTCGTTCTCCAATTAGCATATTCTTATTTGTCTCTAATTTGGAAAGGATGGGATTAATTGTACCTGATTTTGCACTCCAACTACCTGCAAATAATTCATCTAGATCTTTAATCATCTCATAACCATATTGTCCTATTGGTTCTCCTCCATTTCGAATTTCCCGATTTCTAAGTTGGGACATAATCAAAAATTCTATTGGACTGAGATTGATCTTTGATTTTTTCCCTTTTTTAGGATTTTTTACTGGTATAGATTTTCCTAGCCAAAACATTTATTTCTTCTCCTCGAATTTTTTTGGTGGTACATTTTTTTGTAAACCTCGTTTCTTTTGATATTTAAGAAGTTCAGTGTATACTTTACGTTCTAACCAGCGTGCATCCTTTGGTTCATGATTAAGTGGGACTATCATAGCATAAATGATAATATGCAATATTAATGCTGCTCCCCAACTGCCTAATACCCACCACGCCCATGATATATTTGGATTTCCAGCATTGAAAGTAGCAAACCAATTAATGAAGAAAATATATGCATTACCTACTAAAAATGCTCCAGTATGCGCTACTATGGATTCAGTTGCTACATATATATAACCACGTCGGAAAATATAATAAGCGATACAATGGACGGCTAATAAAAATAACATTCCGCTCATTGCCCATAACCACCACTGATATTCAAAGTTTATGAAATAATTAAGAACAAATAAGAGAGTAATTACAAATGCATCAAAAATGAAATGCCCAATTAAAACCGTGCGACGTATGACTATTTCTTTACTAATGTGAGTAAGAGAGTGTTCATCAAACTCCTCGAGCTTTCTTGCCTCTTCATGCGTCCGTCGGTGATAAGTCTCTTTTTTAAATACCATAATGAAGAAAAAGCCAAAAACACATAAAAACTTGCGCAGTTCACATATTTCTTATCAGAGAGTATTGTGAGGTTTTAAAATGGAATCAGATGATCAAAAAACTTTCAATGAAATTAGATTTGCTATCTCAAAAATTTACACCAAATCAATCTCTAATCCTAAAACGCATCATATACTCAATTATCATTCCACTTGGATTCCTTTGGATGTAGTCAAAGAAAAATTACTTGATGAAATCCAAAATCTCAAATCTGAAAATATAAATGAAATATTATTAGAAATAGAGAGGATGGGTAAAATTAGACTTAGATCTGCAGAATGCGAAAGTATTGGGATTTGGAGTGAAGAAAAACGACAGTTTGAACACTTAAATCAATGCGAAGTGAGAAATCGAGCAATCCAAAAACTTGAGCTCGGGATTCCCACATCTAATAGGGGTATCCTCTATTATCTTCAAGTTTGGCATAGTATGAGTGCAGATTAGGTCTATTGAAAATTATCTTTAATTACTGTAAAGGAGAATGATATGTAATGAGTGATATGGGCAAGAAAAATTCCCTTGGCAGAATTATCTTATTAATAAGCATAGGCATTAACCTAGTTGCTATTCCTCTCCTAATGGGTTATTTATTCCCTGATAATATGGGATTTACCCGGAATGTGATATTTGTGCATCCTACTCCAACTAGTGATCCTTATTATATCATAGTTGATGAAATTCACACCTCTAAATCCATTTCATTCGGATTTCACAGTAGAGGAAGTATAATTTTAGATGAATCAAGTGCTTCATGGACTCAAGATGATATTCAAATGAACTG